>CAUZNJ010000015.1:0-16585 GCA_963580965.1 Alphaproteobacteria bacterium
TTAGCTGCCGCCATTCAGCAAGGAATCAAGGCCGCCTTGGCCGTCGAGGGCATATAGCTCATCGCAGCCGCCAACATAGATGTCGCCGATGAATATTTGTGGGACCGTATGGCTGCCACCCGAACGCGCTTCCATCTCACCTCGGCGCTCAGGGCTCATCATGATGCCAATCTCGTCATAGGCTGCACCCTTCTGGTCAAGTAGCCGCTTGGCGGCGTCGCAATATGGGCACATTGGCGTCGTATAAATATCGATCTTGAGCAAGATTATTTCCTCATCGGCCATGCTGGGAGAAAACATAATATAGGGAAAGCACGGCAAGACTTCCAGGGTCAGTGATAACCGGCCAAGCGCCTCCATTACCGCACGGTTGCTAAACTGGAAACCTCGAAACCCTGACCTAGTGAGCAGGTCCATGCGGTTTCTTATGAGCGACTTAACGTATACCTAATCCCCCCAGCCGGCATCAGACCGGCAAAAATTATGTGTCGGACACCTTGTCTCGGTGCAATAACAGCGTTGCTAACGCCGTCCCCTCAATTTTTCTCCAAACGAAAAGGGCGGGAATGCTGGAAATAATTTCTCGTGCCCGGGTGGCGAGGGACAGTGTCAACGTCAGTTCGGGTGGCAGACCCGCAAGCGTGCCGACAAGGATGAAGGCTCCCTCCTGTATGCCAAGGCCTGCGGGGACGAAGAAGGCAGCTCCGCGGAGCGCCATGGAGAGGCTTTTCAACATAATGGCATCCCAAACCGTGATGCCATATCCCATTAGGGCGGCAGCAATCCATACCTCGCCGACCATGGAAATGCGAGCTAGTAAGCGCATTCCGGTTGCTCCCGCGATCCGCCACGGCTGCCTGTAAAGTGTGCGTATATTTGCATCCAGGTTCGCAGCCACCTGTGGCACGCCATGGATGGACATTACTGAGCTTAATCTGCTGCTGACCCGAGCCAGAAATGCGAACATTCCTACTAGTTGCATGCCAATTAGCGCGGCCATTGCAAGCCCGAACATCAGCAAAGAAGCCAACAAAGCAACATACGGTGCTGTGCCGACGCTTGTTCCCAGTAAAATGCCGATACCAATCAAGCCCCACAACACAAGGGACAATGCCTGTACCGTTGTATCAACGACAACCGAACCGCCGGCATCAATCCCGACCATACCGTATCGGGTCAAGATGCGTGCCTTGGCAAATTCGCCGCCAATGGTGGCAACCGGCAATAGCACGTTGACGGATGTGCCTATCCAAAGCCCAAGTAGGGCTGTTCCAAAATTTGGCGCTTGTCCGGATACAAAAATCATGCGCCAAGATGCCGTGCTTACGAGCAAAAATAGTGCATAAAAAGGCACCATAAGCAGGATGCCCCACCCAAGCTCCGCGAAAGCCACCACTACCGTGCCAAAGCCCAACCACGCGACCAGGGCGACAACAGCTCCAAGACCAAAGATGAGTGCGGCGACGGTCAATCTACTCAACTTTTATTCCTTCCCTACGGTGCAGTCCTTTCTGCATCTATGACCCGTAGGGTGCAAGACGACTTATCTCCCGAGCACTCTTGCGCCACACGCCTATCTCTGTCTTTAGGAAATTCGGCGCCCAGCCCGTGACGAATGGATGCTCCGGGCTTGCAACGTGCCAGACGGGATGTACCCTTCTCCTATGATCGCCCCCTTTGACCGCAATCTACTACGCCACCGTCGGAATCGCGCGGCGAATGGATTGGAAGGTTTTGATTTCTTAATAGCGGAGGTCGCCGACCGGTTAGCAGATCGACTTGCCGACGTTCGACGCGCCTTCCCCCTTGCTGTTGATCTCGGCTGCCATACCGGCCAAGTAGGCCGCCTGCTCGCTGGGCGCGGCGGCATTGAAGACCTAATCCAGGTCGACCTTGCAGAAAATATGGCACGCCGTGCCGGTGGCCTTGCCATCGTCGCTGATGAAGAAGCTATTCCCTTCGCCGAGGGTAGCCTAGATGTAGTGCTGAGTAACTTGTCAATGCATTGGGTCAACGATCTTCCCGGTGCGCTGATCCAAATTCGCCGGGCATTGAAGCCCGATGGCATGTTCCTAGCGGCAATGCTAGGAACTGGCACGCTGGCTGAGCTACAGCAGGCTCTAAGCGAAGCGGAGGTCGACGAGGAAGGCGGCCTTAGCCCGAGGGTTTCTCCCTTCGCGGATGTACGCGATCTTGGTGATCTGTTGGGCCGCGCAGGTTTTACCCTTCCGGTAGCAGATACGGAGACCATAACGGTTTCATACGCTGATCCGATGCGCCTGATGGCCGACTTGCACGGCATGGGTGAAAGCAATGTGCTTGTTGAGCGCCGCCGCACACCATTACGGCGTGCGACGCTAATGGCCGCGGCAAAATATTACCGTGACCTTTTCAGCGGTCACGATGGGCGCATCCCCGCAACCTTCCAGGTTGTATTTCTCACTGGCTGGGCGCCGCATGCCGATCAACCGAAACCTTTGCAGCCCGGCAGCGCCATAAATCGGCTGTCAGAGGCGCTGCATACGAGCGAGGTCCCATTAGGAGAAAAGGCGAAACCCTGAGGCCCCAGTGAGTCCTTAGTTTTAGTAGGTGGCCAAAGGTATAAAAGGTATCCGCATCGCCGATCCATCTACTGACATTGGTTTCGACGACCTCCCCGCTTTGGCGGAGCGCGTCGCACCTCTTGGTTGGATGACCTAGATTTCAGGTAGCGCTACGCCGAACTGGCTCGCGCACAATCCCAGCATGCCGGTGCCCATGATAATCGATCATATAGCCCGTATGTCAGTGGGAACCAGCGTAAATGACCCGGCCTTCGTTGATCTACTGCGCCTTCTTGAAGAGGATAATATCTGGTTGAAGCTTTCCGGTCCTTACTACACATCAATATTGGGCAAACCTTTTTCTGATGTCGTGGCGCGCGTGCGTGGTCTGGGCGACCAACTGGCTGCATCCCCAAAATACCATGAAAAACAAGCCAGACGCGGCGGCCTGTTTCGACCTTCTGCTTGATGCAGTGGTGCTCTGGGCAATTCTCTATGACAATCCGACATGCTTGTATGGATTCTCGGATTAACCCGCAAGGACCAGCACAATGATCGCCGCGACAATAAGGCCGATCCCGAGCAATTCCATGGCATTGGTCTTTTCTTTAAAGAAAATTACCGAAGCGATGAAGGTAAATACCAATTCGATCTGGCCAACCGCACGTACGAAGGCGGCGTTCTGCAAGGTAAAAGCCGTGAACCACCCGATTGAGCCAAGAAAGGCGGCAATGCCGACCAGAGATGCCACGCGCCAGTGACGAAGCACGGCGATCATTTGGCCGCGTTCCCGGGTAAGCAAGTAGATACCCATAATTACCGTCTGCATGGTCAGGGCAAAGCACAAGGTAAATGCCACACGCATGATCACCGGCCCGTCACCTAGTGCCAGGGATGCACCACGAAAGAATACGACCGAGGCTCCCAGAACGGCACCGCACAATAAGCCAACCATTGTCGATTTCTTGAACAGGCTGGCTCCCAGGGCCTTCCAGGTTACGCCCGTATGGGCGACCGATAGCGCAAGTATGCCAACCATACCGGTACAGATAGCAGCCAAGCTCGTAAGACTAACGGTATCACCGAGCAGGATCAGGCCCAGGAAAGCAACCTGGATCACTTCCGTTTTCGAATAAGCCGTACCAACTGCGAAGTTGCGCAGCGAAAACATGTAGACCAGTAGAAATGTAAAGAGGATTTGCATAATCCCGCCCAATAGGCAGAACAGCACGAATCGGCTGTTGATCGCCGGGTAGTCGTATCCCGTGACTTGCTGCACTCCGAGAAGCCACACCAGTGCCAACGGTGCGGCATAGAGAAAGCGCACATACGTTGCGCCACCCGTCGACAACCGGCTCTTTAAGTGTTTCTGCAATGCCGATCGTAGATTCTGCATAAAGGCGGCAAAAATCGCGGCCAGAATCCACAAGTCGAACACAATAAAATTTCCTGTCAGGGGAAAACATTAATGATAGGCGCCTCAATCAGATACGCCGCTCCCAGCCTAGCCAACAAGGTTCTTTGGCCGCTGGCCGGAAGTTAAGTTCCAGGTTTTGTTGCAAGTTTATGCGCGATGCGGCGATTAAAGCCAGCCACATTAACGATGATACGGTGGTAGAAACCCTCCGCCAATCAAGCCCATTTCGTCCCCAACCTAGTGCCCTTTGGGCAGGCAGAACTCGGCAGCAGTCTCAGTCAGGTTAATTATCACCGGCATTGAATGACCAAGCCAACACCGGCACCGAGAGAAAACTAGGTTAGAGACCCTATAGCTATAGATGCGCGCTCTTAGCCGATAGAGCCAAACATTCTACCCACCCTCGACAAATATTCACAGCAGATACGTTGCCGATGCGCATTTGCATCGTTAGGTTGCCAATCATGAAGTTTCCCGATCCTCTCATTCGTGGCAAATTGATCAAGCGCTACAAGCGGTTCCTTACAGATGTCGAACTGGCCAACGGCGAGGTAGTGATCGCCCATTGCGCAAACCCGGGCTCCATGCTTAGCGTCAATGATCCGGGCTCGGAAGTCTGGCTGTCGCCTGCGCGCAATCCCGACCGAAAACTGCGCTACACATGGGAATTAATCCGGGTCGGCGATACGCTGGTCGGCATTAATACGTCCTTGCCCAATTCAATTGTCGAGGCGGCGGTCAACGCTGGGACCATTCCCGAACTTGCCGGCTATGCCACGATGCGGCGCGAGGTGAAGTACGGCAAGAATTCGCGCATTGACCTGCTACTCGAAGACCCAGCGCGGCTGCCCTGTTATGTCGAAGTCAAGAACGTCACCATGCGGCGCGGCCTAGAATCAAAGGGTCTTGCAGAGTTTCCCGATGCTGTCACGACGCGCGGCGCCAAGCATTTGGTTGAGCTCGCCAACATGGTTGCTAAAGGAGCGCGTGCCGTGATGCTCTACCTTGTTCAGCGCGAAGACTGCTCGGCCTTCGATATAGCGCGAGACATTGATCCAACCTATGCTGCTGGCCTCGCCACAGCGATGGCGAATGGGGTTGAGGTTTTGTGCTATGGCTGCCATCTAAACGCTGAGCGAATAACCCTCTCCAACCCTATTCCCACCGTATTCCCCACCGCCGATTAAGTGACCCCATGAATGACATGTTGAGCCAAGAATTTCCCGCTGACATGCGGCGTATCCGCATTCATGGCCCTGATGAATTTCAAGGGATGCGGGAAACTGGGCGGCTAGCCGCAGAGACGTTGGATTTTATCACCCCCCACGTTCAACCAGGCATTACCACTGGCGAGCTGGATCGGTTATGCCATGATTTTATAGTCGGCCACGGAGCCATTCCTGCCCCGTTGAATTACCGTGGCTTCCCCAAGTCTATTTGCACCTCCATCAATCACGTGGTGTGTCATGGAATTCCCGGCGATCGCAGGTTGGCGGACGGCGATTCAATCAACATCGATGTTACGACGATCATCGATGGCTGGCACGGCGATACCAGCCGCATGTTCGCAGTCGGCAAGGCCAGCGTGAAGGCACGTCGATTAATTGATATCACCTTCGAATCCATGTGGCGCGGCATAGAGGTCGTGCGTCCAGGCGCAACCCTTGGTGACATAGGTTATGCCATCCAGAATCATGCGGAATCTCACCGCTATTCGGTTGTCCGTGATTTTTGCGGCCATGGCCTAGGGCAGGTTTTTCACGATGCGCCAAACATCATGCACTTCGGGCGGCCTGGCGAGGGACAGATCCTGCGCGAAGGCATGTTCTTCACTATTGAGCCGATGATTAATGCCGGCAGGCTCGATGTGAAAATCCTCGGCGATGGCTGGACCGCTGTTACCAAGGATCGTTCACTTTCGGCTCAATTTGAGCATTCACTCGCCGTCACCGCAGATGGCTATGAAGTATTCACCCTCTCGCCAACCGGCCTCGACAAGCCCTCCTACGACACCTGACTGTAATTCGACCAAAGCACCACCGCTCCAAGCTATGGGAGCGGGCTTTGCTTGGCGCGCCATTGGTAAGCGGGTTATTGAAGTAAAAAGAGGAGGCCCCCGATGGATACTATTATAGACCAACAGAGAAAAGCCACCATTGCAGAACCCGGATCTACAGCCTTTGCCGCCTCTGTACTACTCGGGCTGACAAGCTCTCCCAAGCAGCTTGATTGCAAGTACTTCTACGATGAACGCGGATCAGATCTGTTTGAACAGATTTGCGCATTGCCTGAGTACTACCCGACACGAACAGAAACAAATATCCTTAATGAGCAAGCAATGAATATTGCCACCATCGTCGGACCCTACGCCGAAGTCGTCGAACTCGGCAGCGGCGCGAGCGTCAAGACGAAAATTCTTTTATCAGCTTTGGACAAGCCGGCCGCATACATTCCCGTCGATATTTCTGAAGCATTCATGCACGAAGCGGTGGAGCCTTTGCGAGACCTGTTTCCGGCCCTGACCATTCGTCCTGTAGCAGCTGACTTCACTGGCCCCTTTGCACTTCCAGATAAAGATGCTGCTGGCTGGCGGCTGTTTTTCTTTCCAGGATCGACCATAGGTAATTTACACCCCAAGGACGCAGAAAGTTTTCTCGCCCGTTTGCGCCAAGACTTTGCGCCCAATGGTATGATCATCGGGATTGATCTAAAAAAAGATCCAGCGGTGCTACGCGCAGCCTATAATGACAGCCAGGGGGTGACCGCAGCCTTTAATATTAACATACTTGAACATATAAACAGGGTACTTTCCGGGACATTGGCGCCCGAACACTTCCGCCACGAAGCGCGCTACAACACCGCCTTAGGCCGGATCGAGATGCACCTTGTCTCTCTGAAAGACCACACGGCAGCTGTTGCCGGTAAACAAATTTCATTCCGTGCCAGTGAAACAATCCACACGGAAAGCTCCTATAAATATGATCCGGGGGAATTTGCAGCGCTCGCCGCAAGAGCCGGATGGCGCAGCCGCGATATATGGGTTGATTCCGAACAACTGTTCTCAGTGCACCTGCTAATATGCGATTAGTGCACTTCCCAACCGAAACTCGCTGCTATCCGAAGTCCGTATTAGCAAGATAGTCGAGCGCCGCCTGCACACCGCCTGCCTTGTGCGGCACAGCGGCCCGCGAAAGCCCCATCTCGACACCCGACAAGGTCCCAGCTAGCATTAAGTCATTGAAGCTGCCCAAGTGACCGATGCGGAAAACCTTGCCGGCGAGGCGGCCAAGGCCATTGCCCAGTGACATATCGAAGGATTCAAGCACCGTTTTGCGGAAAGCATCGGCATCATGGCCGGCCGGTAAAACAACAGCTGTTAACGAGCTAGAATAGGCCATATCGTCCTGGCAGACGGTCGATAGGCCCCAGGCACTAACGGCGCGCCGCGTTGCCTCGGCAAAACGGTCATGCCGTGCAAACACGTTCTCCAACCCTTCCTCCATCAGCATGACGATGGCTTCGCGCAGGCCAAACAGTAAATTTGTGGCCGGGGTATAGGGAAAATATCCATTCTCATTGACGTCGAGCATTGCTTTCCAGTCCCAATAGGACCGTGGCATGCCGGCCCTCACCGAAGCTGCCAACGCCTTGTCGCTGACTGCATTAAAGGCCAGCCCCGGCGGCAGCATCAAGCCCTTCTGCGAGCCCCCAACGGTAACGTCGACGCCCCAGTCCTGGTGGCGGTAGTCGATGGATCCGAGGGAAGAGATCGTATCAACCATCAATAGAGCGGGATGCCCAGCTCGGTCGAGAGCGGCGCGCACGGCTGAAATATCACTTACAACGCCGGTCGATGTCTCGTTATGGACGACACAGACTGCCTTAATCAGTTGACCTTTATCGCTTTTTAGTTGTAGCTCGATAGCTCTGGCGTCCACGGGATGGTGCCAATCTCCCTCAATGAACACAGGCTTGAGGCCAAGTTTCTGTGCAAGACTTTTCCATAGACTAGCAAACTGTCCCGTCTCATACATCAATACGGTATCGCCGGGAGACAGCGTATTGACCAGGGCCGCCTCCCAGGCGCCGGTACCGGAAGACGGAAAGATCACCACAGGACCATCGGTGCGAAATATCGACCGCATGCCATCCAGCACTTCCTTGCCAAGGGCGGCAAAGGTTGGACCACGATGATCGATGGTTGCACGGTCCATAGCACGCAACACGCGGTCCGGCACATTAGTGGGGCCCGGTATCTGCAGGAAGTGGCGTCCGGAATGGGGCGGGCGATTCAAAACCTGTCCTCCAACAATTTATGTGGTTCGCTCGCCTTATGCCAGCCGCACCATTGGCACGCAATGTTGTCCATTGACGAATGATGTCGCGGCGAAGAGTCTCCCTATCCTTGGGATGGAGGAGTATTAGCATGGACGGCGAAAAAATCATCAGTGACGTGGTGCCAACGGGTCGGCGAGTTGGTGATCGCGGTTTGGCGAAGCGACTGTCCAAGGCCGTCGAAGGCGAAGTACTTTTCGATCGCTTCAGTCGCGGCCGCTACAGTACCGATGCGTCAATCTATCAAGTAGAACCGATTGGCGTTGTCATCCCGAAAACCGAGGCCGATATCGAGGCGACGATCGCCATCGCCCGTGAGGAAGGTGTTCCAGTACTTCCGCGCGGTGCCGGCACGTCCCAGTGTGGCCAGACCGTCGCTGAAGCCGTCGTCATCGATTGTTCGAAGCATTTCAACAAGGTGATCGAACTAAATCCAGAAGGGCAGCAGGTTCGTGTGCGTCCTGGAATCGTGCTTGATACACTTAATCGTCATCTCAAGCCGCATGGCCTTTTCTTCCCTATTGATCCATCAACCGCCAGCCGCGCTACCATTGGTGGCATGGCCGCAAATAACTCCTGCGGCGCGCGCTCCATTCGCTACGGCAACATGGTCCACAACGTTGACGCTATCGATGCCATCATGGCAAGTGGCAAAAAATGGCGTTTCGATAATATACCCCAGGGTCTCGACAAAATTGGCGGCGGGGCCGGATATCGGCAATTGGTGGAAAAGCTACGAGCAATCGCCGTACGCGAAGCTGACGAGCTTGAAGCCAACTGGCCCAAGGTTCTACGGCGAGTCGGCGGCTATAATATTGATAGTCTTTCTACCCAAGGTCATAACATGGCTCAGATGCTGGTCGGATCAGAAGGCACACTTGCATTCTTCACAGCCCTTGATCTGAAGCTGCAGCAGATTCCCAAACACAGGGTACTAGGCGTTTGCCAGTTCCCTACGTTCCATTCGGCAATGGAGGTGACGCGTCGAATTGTCGAGCTCGACCCGGCCTCGGTCGAGGTCATCGATAGCACGATGATCGAGCTTGCGCTCGACATCCCGGTATTCCGAGCCACCATGGAAAAAGTGCTGATCGGCCGGCCTGACGCCTTGTTATTGGTTGAGTTCTCCGGCGACGAGCTAGCGCCGCTAGAGGCCAGTCTCAAGGACCTGGAAGTTCTGATGGCCGATAGCGGCTTCCCCCGCTTAACCGTGCCGATCGCCGATCCCTCCTATCAGGCCGCAGTGTGGGAGGTGCGCAAGTCCGCCCTCAACATTATGATGTCGATGAAGGGCGACGGAAAGCCGGTATCGTTCATCGAGGACTGCGCCGTGCCGCTCGAACACCTAGCCGAATACACTGCGCGTTTGACCGAAGTGTTCGAGAAGCACGGCACTAAGGGCACCTGGTACGCCCACGCCTCGGTCGGCTGCCTCCATGTGCGCCCTATCCTTAATATGAAGGAGGATGGCGACGTGCGGAAAATGCGCGCTATCGCCGAAGAAGCCTTCGCCATGGTCAAGGCTTACAAGGGTTCTCATTCAGGCGAACACGGCGATGGCATCGCGCGCTCTGAATTTCACGAGTACATGTTTGGCCCCAGGCTCGTACGAGCTCTGGAAGAGATCAAGGATGCCTTCGATCCCGCCGGCCTGTTCAATCCTCACCGGGTGGTTCATCCGCCGAAGATGGACGATCGCCGTCTGTTTCGATTCCGCCCCGACTACGCAGCGATACCCATCGATACGGCGTTCGATTGGTCCGATTGGGGCGGCATGCTCGGCGCCGTCGAGATGTGTAACAACAACGGTGAATGCCGCAAGGCAGATGCTAGCGTCATGTGCCCGTCCTTCCGCGCCACCGGCGACGAGATCCACCTGACACGGGGCCGCGCCAATAGTTTACGGCTGGCCTTAACTGGCCAACTAGGCCCCGATGCCTTTTCTTCCGATGATATGAAAGCGGCAATGGACCTTTGCGTTAGCTGCAAAGGCTGTAAGCGGGAATGCCCAACTGGAGTTGATATGGCCCGCATGAAATATGAATTCCTCGCCCATTGGCGGCAACGCAACCCGATGACGCCGCGAGACCGGCTCATCGCCGGCTTGCCCCACTATGCACCATTCGCTTCCAAGTTTGCTTTGCTGCTCAATCTGCGCAACTGGGTGCCTGCCATGAGATGGCTGGGAGAGAAGCTTTTTGGGCTAGCTGCGGAACGTCAGCTTCCCGAGTGGCACCGACGCCCATTCCGCCCGGCATATCAGGACAGCAACCCCGCTGAGACGGATGTGGTTCTCTTCACCGATACCTTCAACACGTGGTTCGAACCAGACAACGCACACGCCGCCTTGAGGGTCCTAAATAACGCCGGCTACCGGGTAGCCCTAGCACAGGCTGGTGCCAAACAGCGGCCGTTATGCTGCGGACGAACATGGCTGGCCGCCGGGTTAGTCGATCAGGCTCGCGCCGAAGCCAGGAGAACCATTGCCGCCCTAAAACCGTTCGCCGATGCAGGCGTACCCATCGTCGGGCTTGAACCGTCGTGCCTGTTCTCTTTTCGCGACGAATATCCGGTACTTCTGCCAAATGGCGAAGGCGACGCGCTGGCTGGCTCTGCCATGTTGTTCGAAGAATTCCTCGCCGCCGAACACGCCGCCGGACGCCTCGACTTGTCATTTAAGCCAGCGGCGAACGGCGAAAACGTACTGCTGCATGGTCATTGTCATCAGAAAGCATTCGACGTCATGGGTTCAGTGGAGACGGTTTTACGGCTAGTGCCCAGCCTGTCAGTAACGACGATCTCCACGTCTTGCTGCGGCATGGCCGGCAGTTTCGGGTACGAAGCCGAACACATCGCAATCTCCAAAGCCATGGCCGAGGCAGATCTGCTGCCGGCTGTGCGCGCCGCTGAAGATGACACTATCATTGTTGCCGATGGGACCAGTTGCCGCCATCAGATTGCCGACGGAACTGAGCGATCTGCCATCCACGTCGCCCGAGTTCTGGCCGATCGGCTGGCCTGAACGGCCCTTATAAAGGTATGCCCGCATCTTTATGCTCCAGCTTATGGCTCCCAGCCATCTATGCGTAATGCCTGTTCATGATCGTGTTCAAGGAGCGCGCTGTAATTGTTGCCCCCTACCGCTACCGCCGCTGGCGAGTTGACATCAGCAGCGCCGACTACCCGCCCTGTTGCCGGATCGCGAGATATCGCCGAGGGCGAGGCAAAGGGCTTGGGTATCACCGTCCTTTCTGCAGTGGTGACAGTAAAGCGGGCACGCAGCGCATTGATGATTTCTTCGGGCATATCCGCATCTACTTGCACGTCACCGCGGCCCGTCGCATCTATGCGCGGGGCGTGGATGGCGGTTTCCACATCGATGCCATAGTCGAGCATCATCCCCGCTATACAGAAAATCGCAGGAATAATGTGATTGGCTCCCGAAGCGCCGATCGCATAACGCGCTTGCCCATCAACCGTGATAACTGTCGGGCACATGTTGCTGGTTAGCGCACGCCGCCCACCGACCATTGAATCCGGCAGACCCGGACGCGGGTCGAAATAGGATAGACCATTGTTCATCATCACCCCGGTACGCGGCAGGACGATGCGACTGCCAAAGCGGTTGAGCAGCGTATAGGTGATCGCGGCTGCATTGCCGTCTGCATCGATGACATTGATATGGGACGTGCTCGCTTCCGGCGCGATCTCAGGGTTCTTCAAGCGGCGTTCGCTCCGCGCCGTGAAGGCAGCGTCCAGCGCCGCTGTATAGGCGACGTAGGCATCCGGCCCGACGCCGCTATTAATATCGAGATTGGCCGCCGAATGGGCAAAAGCGTCGATTAGCCGTCCACCGCCACCGCTGTCCCCCACTGTGTGAATGATGGCGCCGCGGTGTTTGCCGATTAAAGGTGTAAACTCTACAGCACGGTATTCGGCGAGGTCCGCCATAGACATGGCGCTACCTCCAGATTGCAAATCCGCGATCATCAGCGCCGCCGTCTCGCCTTCGTAAAAGTCGCGCGGGCCATTTGCTGCCAGCCGCCGCAAAGTTGCGGCCAACGCTGTCAACGGCAGTACTGTCCCCGGCCGGGGGGGATAACCACTCGGCATGAAAATCGTGCATGTATCGGCATAGGGCGAAATGTCCCTGGAGCCGAAGGCGATGTTTGCCATGGCATGCCAATCAACGATAAGACCACGTTCGGCAAGTTCAATGGCCGGTTCCAGAACCTGATCCCAGCCCAACTGGCCAAAGCGTTTCAGTGCCGCCGACAGACCCGCTACCGCCCCGGGTACTGCAATAGCCCCATAGCCGATGACATTGCAGTTTCCTACCACCGCCGGATAGCCCATCATCACGGTTGGCGCATCGAGATCGAGGGAGTAGTCCGCAATATTGATATCGCGCGGCACGACACCCTGAAACTCATAAGCTTGCTGGCAGTTATCGGCCGCCATGTGAACGACCATAAAGCCGCAACCGCCGAGACCGCTCATCCATGGTTCAACCGCATTAAGCGCCATGGCCGCGGCAACGGCGGCATCGACAGCGTTTCCACCATGGGCCAGCATAGTGGCGCCGGCCTGTGCTGCCGACCAATGTTGAGCGGTGACAACGCCGCGTTCGCTCGCGATAGCGGGCTTGCGCAACTGCCAGTGTTCGACACGCGCGGACATGATCTGAGGCAACTCCTTAACAAAAGGGGTAGCGGCGGACAGAACACCATCCTATAGCGGAGAACCCAATTCCGCGTGACCCAATTTCAGGGGCATGGAATGAGGAAGCCGAAAGGGGACGCCGCCGCCCTGGACTTCGCCGCCAAAATATTAGTAAGCACCATCTCCCTGCTCGCCATTCTCATGGGTTACGATGAGGTCAGCTTGGTTGTTCGTTCATTTCACATTTGGGAGCGTATAACACCAGCCTAGAATTATACGGGTCCCAATAGCCAGATCCTGCTGCAAATTCAATGTAATCCATTTCCTAAACAGGGCGGAGAAATATTGGCTGCCCAAGCCATAAACCCGGCCCAAGCTTTTAATTAAAGGCCCGGCTGGTCCTCATGTTAGGAGCTTTCAATGTTTAGGCAGATACTGCCTGCGATGACCCACGGTCGCATTCTTAGCGTCTATAATATTTAAAATGACTTGATCGGCTGTCGGATCTTCCTCTCATTGTAGATCATATTTAGGAACTAGCAGTATTTTGCCCTTTGATTCCGCTAGTATCAGAGAGCAGCAGCTCCAACCACCCAAGATACCGAATGAATAAGGAGGAAATCCTATGGCCCGAATCGACTACCTAGAACCTGAGCAGATGAACGAGGCACAACGTGCCGCCCGCGACGAGATTATTGCCGGTCCGCGCGGCCGCTTTGGCGGCCCGTTTGCGCTACTCGTGCGCAACCCCGACCTGTGTACCCACGCTCAGAGGATGGGTGCGTATTTGCGATTCGGCGGCACTCTGCCCGACGCCCTTCGCGAATTTTGCATCCTAGTCGTTGCGCGGCATTACAAGGCCGAATACGAGTGGGGTGCACATGCCACCATCGGGCTGGAAGTTGGCGTGTCTCGTGAAACGATGGAAGCCCTGATCGACGGCCAGAAACCGGAGTTCCCCGACGCGGCCTTCGAAGCGGCCTATCACTTTATCCAAGCGTTGCTAAAAGGCGGTCCGGTTGACGAGGACGTCTACCGTCAAGCAAATGTCAAGCTGGGGGAAGCGTGGCTGTTTGAAGTTCTTGGCATTGCGGGCTTCTATTCGCTGATTTCAATGACCCTCAACACATTTGATTCCAAATCAACCCATGACGGCGTGCCCCGACTCAAAGGCTAACGCCGCCGCAGAATATGAAATGTTGAGGCATTGGCATCTGTGAGGCCATACCCGGGTCATATTCCAAGGGTGATGCCTTGTTAATAGCTCGGGGGATGAAATTCTCGAATAATTACCGTATCTATAAGCGCAACCCCGTAAGGCAAAGGTGGAGAGCGGTCGATGAGTTACGCAACGGGTTTGCAGCAACGGCGGCAAAGCGTCAGTGTGGACGTTGGCGGCGTCGTGATTGGCGGTGGAGCGCCCATCGTTATCCAGTCAATGACCAACACGGACACGGCTGATGCCGAATCGACGGCCCGCCAGGTTAAGGACCTTGCCGACGCTGGTTCTGAACTTGTCCGCATCACCGTCGACACCGAGAACGCAGCAAAGGCCGTTCCGCACATTCGTGATCGCCTACGCCTGATGGGGTGCAACGTGCCGCTAGTCGGCGACTTCCATTACAATGGCCACCGCTTGCTTGCTAATTACCCGGACTGCGCCGAAGCGCTGGATAAATATCGCATCAATCCCGGCAACGTCGGCTTTCGCGAAAAGCGTGACAGCCAGTTTGGCGTGATGATTGAGAAGGCCGTCAAATACGGCAAGCCGGTGCGCATCGGCGTTAACTGGGGCAGCCTCGACCAAGAACTGCTGTCAGACTTCATGGATAGTAACGCCAAGCTAGAAAAGCCTTGCGAAGCGGCCGACGTCATGCGGGAGGCTTTGGTTGTCTCAGCCATCGCCAACGCGGAACGGGCCGAGGAAATTGGTCTTGCCGCCGAGCGCATTATCCTGTCATGCAAAGTCAGTAGTGTTCAGGATCTAATCGCCGTCTATGCCGATATGGCCGCGCGCAGCAAATACGCCTTACATCTTGGTCTTACCGAGGCCGGTATGGGGTCAAAGGGTATAGTTGCCTCCACTGCCGCACTCGCCATCCTACTTCAGCAAGGTATTGGCGATACCATTCGCATCTCGCTCACCCCTGAACCCGGAGGGGATCGCACACGCGAGGTAGTAGTTGCCCAGGAAATCTTACAGACCATGGGCCTGCGCGCCTTTTCACCGATGGTTATTGCCTGTCCAGGCTGCGGGCGAACCACATCGACCGTCTTCCAACACCTCGCCGATCACATCCAGACACACGTGCGCCAACGTATGCCCGAATGGCGCAGTATCTATCCCGGCGTCGAAAGCATGCAACTTGCTATCATGGGCTGCATTGTCAACGGGCCTGGTGAAAGCAAGCACGCCGATATCGGCATCAGCCTTCCAGGAACGGGCGAACAGCCGACGGCGCCAGTGTTTATCGATGGAGAGAAAGTAACCACCCTGCGAGGCGCCACCGTCGCCGAAGACTTCGTAAAACTTGTCGAAGAATACGTTGACCGCCGATATGGGCGGCAGTCCGATGCAGTAAAACAAGACATTTAGCAGATGGCCGCGGTAACAATTTTAGGAACTATGCCGTCCTGTTCCCGGCCAATGGCGTTTAAGGTCAACCACCTCGGCGGCGCCGAACACGGCGTTGGCCAGAAGTCTATTTCATGACGCAAAGGCGCAGCGGCACTTCGATACCTGCTCCGACTAAAACTTCCTGACATCCAGGTTTACGGACGCGACCAGCCACTCCCGTGAACCGCATCCCGCAAGGACGTCATCTGCAACGAAGGCCAACTGTGACCTGTCCAACATGTGGAATCCACCCTCCCCATCGATCGTGCTTGGGCATCCAATAGCGAGCAGGAAAAACACCATTTCCCTGTCATTGCGGCGACCGCAGCGGCCCCCGTATAAATTGCACGTTTGTTGCCGCCAACCTTGCCGAACCCCATACATGGCCCTAATTCCGCGTCTTGCGGGACAGGGCCCCACTTTGTAGATTGCGTGCTACAGCGTAGCCCATGACAGACGGATACTGGCTTGAAATACATAAGCACGAGGGGTGATTCCCCGCCCCTGGATTTTGAAGGCGTGCTCCTTTCCGGCCTGGCCAGCGATGGTGGGCTCTATTTGCCAGAAACATGGCCTCAATTCAGTGCCGATGACATCCGCGCCATGGCCGCTCTCGACTATCCAGAATTGACCGCGCGTATCATGGCGCCTTTCATGGGCAATTCCTTTTCGGAGGCTGGGCTGTTGATGTTAACCCGGGAGGCCTATGCCAGCTTTGATCATGCGGCCATCGCGCCGCTGAAACAGCTCGATGACCAGTTGTGGCTGATGGAGCTATTTCACGGGCCTACACTGGCCTTTAAGGATATGGCCATGCAGGTGGTGGGGCGCCTTTTTGAAGCAGTATTGCATCGGCGAGGTGAACATACCGTCATCATTGGCGCCACCTCTGGTGATACTGGTTCAGCGGCCATTGAGGCTGTACGGGGTAGCGATGCTGTAGAGATTTTCATGCTCCACCCTGACGGCCGCGTGTCAGAGGCCCAACGCCGCCAGATGACCACAGTGCTT
>CAUZNJ010000016.1:0-16392 GCA_963580965.1 Alphaproteobacteria bacterium
ACGTCGGACTATGACTCGTTTCCCTGCGTTGCTGGGGTTACGGAGAATCAGGTCATCGAGGCGCTCTACTCGGCAATAGACGCTTCCTTTACATTAGCCAGTGTTGCGAAGTGAGATTTATATGAGTGGTTCGCCTGTTGACCCCTTTTATGCGGTCTACAGCCGTTATAAAGGTTACGAAACGCCGGTATTATGCACTAAGCAAATGTACCGTTGGGACCGTGATGTTTGGGGGCCCGCCGAACTTCGGCCAGACATGTCGGTGCTCGAATTCGGTTGTGGAACCGGTTCTTTCTTGGCCTATCTTCACGCCAAGGGGGTCAAGAAAATTGTCGGCGTTGATCACGACCCAAACCTAACTGAGATCATGCCGAAACAAGTGCGCAACTGTCTAGTGATCGGGAATCTGTGGGATTACATCGCAGAGAATACGGATAATATGAAGTTCGACCGCATCGCCTTGTTCGATGTTCTGGAACATTTTAGCTATGAGGATGGCCTGAAACTATTGAAGGCATTGCGGAAAATGCTGACGACTGATGGCCAAGTTATTCTTCGAGTTCCCAATGTTTCATCTCCCTGGGGAATCGCCTATCAATTTGGTGATCTAACGCACCGCGCCGCTTATACCCCGAAAAGCTTGCGCCAGATGGCGCTCGCTGCGGGCCTTGCCGTATCTGCCTGTTATCCGCATCGGGAAGGAAGCCGAGTGCGCCAAGTTCTTGATCGCTCATTCCACGGCCTGCTATCGAAAATTGTGGCGACGCCGCCGTCGATCTGGACGGCAAATATGTACGCAATTCTGTCGCAGGAACGTTAAACTTATGCCAGCGGCTTGCGTGAAATAGAAACGATGAGAAACAGCACCGGCAACCCCATCAGTGCGGTGAGGATAAAGAAGACTGGATAGCCGAGACTGTCGACCATCGAGCCAGAATATCCGCCGATCAATTTCGGAGCGAGTGTCATTAGAGAGGTGTAGAGCGAGTACTGCATCGCTGTGAATGAGACGCTTGTCAGTCCTGATAGGTAGGCAACGAAAGCGGCTGAAGCTATGCCTGCACTCATGTTATCGGCGACGATAACGGCAATCAATAGTGGGGCATTCGCTTCCTGAATCGCGACGAAGGCGAATAGAATGTTGCTCGCTGCGGCTAACACAGCGCCAGTAAATAAGATACGCATCACCCCATATCGCATCGCCAGCACGCCACCGAAAATGCTGCCCCCGATCACTGCAAACAGGCCATAGGTTTTCGAATAAAGGGCAATCTCTGCCTTGGTGAAGCCTAGGTCGCTATAAAAAACGTTGGCGATCACCCCCATTACCACATCGGAAATGCGATAGAGGCTGATCAAAGCAAGGATAAGAAGGGCCTGCTTTCCATACCGACGAACAAAGTCGGCCAAGGGCTCGACATAGCCCTCGATTATCATCTGCCGCGGTGCGGCGCCGAGCTTGACTAGTCCCCAGGCGACACCGCCGGCGCCGGCTATGCTAATGCTAAGTCGGAATAGCTCGGCTAGAAAACCGGAGAGGACAGGGCCAAGCCCGCTTACCAACACTGTCTTCAATGTATCGATTGGTTGATTGAATAGCAGGAAGCAAGCAGCGAACGTGGAGGCAGCGGCCAGGAACACGCCGAGAAAACGCAAGTTAGCGCGTGGGTCGGCAAAGGCCGTCTCCGCCCGACGTGTCACATCGGGCTCCTTGATAATCAACGTAGTGGCGATACCTACCAACATGCAGGCTGCCATGGCGACATAGGCGACCATCCAGCCGCGATAAATATAGGCCCCCTCGCCTCCGAAAACGCTGGCGAGGTAAAGCGCGCCGGCACCGGCTGATAGCATTGCGATGCGATAGCCGGCGATATAGGACGACGACATCATCGCTTGGAGGTCCTGTGGCGCTGATTCGATGCGATAGGCGTCGATGACGATATCCTGCGTCGCCGCTGAAAACCCAAGAGCGACGGCCGCCAGCGCGGTAATTGTAAGATTCGATTGCGGGTCGTTGAATGCCATAGCCAGTATAGCGGCGGCGACCGCCAGCTGAGCCACTAGAAGCCACGCGCGCCTCCGCCCCAAACGCGCGGTTAGGCCGGGTAGTGGGATCTTATCAACCAGCGGCGCCCAAACAAACTTGAAGGAATAGCCCAGCGCGGCCCATGAAAAGAAGGTAATCGTCGACCGCTCAAAGCCTGCTTCGCGGAGCCATAGGGACAAGGTTCCGAAGATCAGCAGTATGGGGATGCCCGCCGAGAAGCCAAGAAACAGCATCGTAATGACGCGCGGGTGGCGCAGGGCGGCCAGCGATTGGCCCCAGGATTGTCGCCCGATGGACATATCAATGCTCATGGTAAGATTACCCCATCCAATAATGGCTCTTGCACTGGTTCAATTTGCTGTTTTGGTCTGCTGCGCGGGAATTAAGATGAGGGAAACATTAACGGTTGTCGAACTTTTGGGGAATTGCTTTGACCTCATGGAGGCCCCCCGGCATCAATTAGCGCTGTCAATTGGCGGTGATAGATATCCATGTTGGCAATGGGCCGGCGAGCAACGCCAGAATCCATTGCCGCCGTGGCAACGGCTATCGGAATGTTGACGACTAGGCGCGGGTCGAACGGTGCTGGAATGATGTACTCGGGCCCGTATTGGAATTGTTTCCCGGAATATGCTGCCGCGACTTCATCCGGGACTTTTTCACGGGCTAGTTTTGCTAGCGCGTACGCTGCTGCGATCTTCATCTCATTGTTGATCGTGCTAGCGCGGACGTCGAGCGCACCACGGAAGATGTAGGGGAAGCCAAGAACATTGTTGATCTGGTTGGGGTAATCCGACCTGCCGGTCGCCATGATGGCGTCGCTGCGTACTTCAGCCACCGCCTCAGGTGTGATCTCAGGATCCGGGTTCGCCATAGAAAAAATAATCGGATTGTCGGCCATGGACCGGACCATGTCCTGATTGACTGCGTCCTTGACAGAAAGGCCGAGGAAAACATCAGCGCCTTTCATGGCCTCGGATAGCGTTCGGGCATTGGTATCGACGGCAAGACCTGACTTCCATTGGTTCATGCCATCCGTGCGGCCTTGGAATATGACCCCACGAGTATCGCAAACGGTAACGTTTTCGGTGGGAACGCCCATGCTACGTAATAGCAGAACGCCCGCGACCGCCGCGGAACCAGCGCCGTTGACGACGATGCTACAGCTATCGATTTTACGTCCCGTTATATCGAGTGCGTTGATAAGTCCGGCGGCGATTATGATTGCCGTACCGTGCTGGTCGTCGTGAAAGACGGGAATATCCATCAGTTCACGCAGCCGCTCCTCGATGATGAAGCACTCGGGCGCTTTAATGTCCTCGAGATTGATCCCACCAAAGGTCTTTCCAAGAAAGCGCACGCAGTTAACGAATTCATCGACATTTTCCGTATCAACCTCCAGATCGATGCCGTCAATATCGGCGAAGCGCTTGAACAGCACCGCTTTACCCTCCATGACCGGCTTAGCGCCTAGCGCCCCTAGGTTGCCGAGACCCAGGACCGCTGTACCATTTGATATGACGGCGACGAGGTTGCCTTTTGCCGTATAGTCGTATGCCTTGTCAGGGTCTTCGGCGATCGCCAAGCATGGGGCGGCGACACCGGGGGAATAGGCCAGCGATAGGTCGCGTTGGGTTGTCAGTGGCTTGGTTGCGTGGATCTCTAATTTTCCGGGACGTCCGGATGAATGCATGGCTAGCGCGTCGTGGGCAATATCGTTTGCGGGGGTATCCGTCATTTTTTTTTTAGTACCTCCCTGAGGTAATGTTAGTTTAGGTAATGATCCGGTCTATTGCGTGGGTATAGTCGCAAACTGAGCAGATCAGAATATCCTCTTTTTATATTCTGCCGAAGCGGGGCAACAATTCCTAGCCCTGATCATATAAACCACCGTGGTTCCCTCCTGTAAGCTTGTGTTAATCTCTAATCTCAGGATACCGCAACATTAACTTAGAATTTCTCTTACAGGCAGCTGAGCTTACTGACGTGGTTACCTTATCACCTAAAAACATAGAGAAGTCTGCCATTTTTGATGTGGTGACGCCCATGATGGCGCAGTATCTGGCCATTAAACTAGCCCATCCTGAGGGGCTGCTGTTCTATCGCATGGGCGATTTCTATGAACTTTTTTTTGATGATGCGGTGCAGGCCTCTCGGGCCTTGGATATTGTGCTGACCAAGCGGGGCAAGCATTTGGGGGAAGATATCCCCATGTGCGGTGTTCCAGTGCACAGCCACGACGCTTATCTGGCGCGGCTTATCCGCAAGGGGTTTAGGGTCGCTGTCTGTGAGCAGATAGAGGACCCCGCCGAGGCGAAGAAGCGCCGCGGCGCCAAATCTGTAGTCAAACGTGCCGTCGTGCGTACGGTAACTGCGGGGACCTTAACCGAAGACGCCTTGCTTGATGCTCGCCGTCATAATTATCTAGCGGCCTGTGCCGAGGCGCGCGGCGTATTGGGACTTGCCTGGCTCGATATATCGACTGGTGAGTTTTGGACTCAGCCTTTGACGGAGGGCGGTCTTGATAGTGCATTAGCCCGCCTTTCTCCAGGTGAAATCGTCTTTCCAGACCACCTCTTACAGCGCCCGGAACTCCACGACACATTCGGTTCATGGAAGGATCAGCTGACGCCGTTGCCGGCTCCTCGGTTTGATAGTGGCAACGGCGAGGCGCGGCTGAAGATTCTGTTCGAGGTGGCTAGCCTCGATGCATTTGGTGCATTCAGCCGACCAGAACTGGCCGCTGCGGGCGCGCTCATTGACTACGTTTCCCTGACCCAAGAAGGCCAGATGCCGCGGCTATCGCCGCCTCGTCGCCTGACTGAGGACACAGTTATGACTATCGACGCGGCAACGCGGCGCAACCTGGAACTGGATCAGAGTCTGACGGGCGAGAAACGTAACAGCCTTCTCGGTATTATCGATTGCACGGTTACGGGGGCCGGCGCACGGCTATTAACTGCGCGCTTATCGGCACCGCTGACCAATCCAGAAGCCATCAACGAACGCCTTGACGCTTTACAGTTCTTTGTCGAGGCGGGTCGGTCCCGTGGCGACCTGCGCAAACTTCTGGGTCGTTGTCCGGATATTGAAAGGGCGCTTTCTCGCATTAGTCTTGGGCGTGGCGGTCCACGAGATCTCGCCGCCGTCCGCGATGGCCTCGCCCTCTCGGCTCAAGTCCGGACCGTCGTTGTATTGCCAACTGCGGAGTTATTACCGGTTGCCATCGGCGCGGCCATGACGGGGCTTGGCTTTCACGATGAAATTATTGGAAGGCTTGGCCGAGCACTCGATGTGGATCTGCCCCCGACTGTTCGTGACGGTGGCTTTATCGCCTCCGGCTACGCTCCAGGACTTGATGAGCTGCGTGGCTTGCGCGACGAAAGCCGACGCCATATAGCTGCGTTGCAGGCTCGCTATGCTAACGAGATAGGGATTGCTTCCCTCAAGATTCGCCACAACAACGTGCTCGGGTACTTCATCGAAGTACAGGCGCGTTATGGCGAGACCGTGCGGCAGGACCATGAGGCTCTCCTCATTCACCGCCAGACCATGTCCAACGCGATGCGCTTCACTACGGTGGAATTGGGTGAGCTTGAGGGCAAAATTTCGCGCGCCGCGGAGCGGGCGTTAGCTTTGGAGCTTCAATTGTTCAATGATTTGGTCGGCGAGGTTACGGGACGTGCTGACGATATCGCCATGGCGGCCGGAGCCCTGGCTGCGCTGGATGTTTCTGCCGCCCTTGCGGAGCTGGCCGTGACGCGGCGTTACGTCCGTCCGCATATAGATGATTCAACCGCTTTTGAGATTACCGGCGGGCGTCACCCAATTGTTGAGGCGGTTCTCGATTCTGGAGATGGCGGTGCCTTTGTCGCCAACGATTGCCACCTCGATGACCCCGGTAGGCTATGGCTGATTACCGGCCCGAATATGGCCGGCAAAAGTACCTTCCTACGACAGAATGCTCTGATCGTCGTTATGGCACAGATGGGGTCATTTGTTCCGGCTATTGCTGCCAAGATCGGTGTTGTTGACCGCCTGTTTTCCCGGGTTGGAGCTGCTGATGACTTGGCGCGCGGGCGTTCGACCTTCATGGTCGAGATGGTTGAAACGGCGGTTATACTTAATCAGGCCGGTCCCCGTTCCCTGGTTATCCTCGATGAAATTGGCCGTGGGACCGCGACGTTTGATGGGCTGTCGATTGCCTGGGCCGTGGTCGAGCACTTGCATGATGCCAACCATTGTCGGGCATTCTTCGCCACGCATTATCATGAATTGACGGCATTGGCGGCGTGCCTGGATGGCCTGTCCTGTCACACCATGAGGGTCAAAGAGTGGCAGGGCGATGTGATATTTCTGCACGAGGTGGCGGCGGGTGTAGCCGAAGCGTCCTATGGCATTCACGTTGGCCGGCTTGCTGGCTTGCCCAGTGCAGTTATAAAACGCGCCGAGACGGTATTGCGGATGCTTGAAGCGGATGAATCCTCATCCAGCCTCACCCGTCTTACCGATGACTTGCCGCTTTTCGCCGCGATGGCGGATAGGCCCCATGCCTTCACGACGCCGTCTCCACTAGAGCCATCCATTTTAGAAACGGCTCTGGCTGACATTAATCCGGACGACCTTGCACCTCGTGAAGCGCTGGAAATTCTCTATCAACTTCGCGGCCTGTTAGCGGAAGAGCTATGACGCCCTGATTGAAATCTGCCGCGGCATTGCGACCGTTATGAATGGCTTAAACCGCATTAGGCTGTGCTTTATCGACCTGTTATAAGACGACGCGGAAAGGGCTATCGAATGTCGCGCAGCGTCCGTAAACGCCAGGAGATCATCGACAGCAGCGCCGAGAGAGCGACGCTGGATGAATCGTTGGCCTGGTCGGGTTATTCGATGAAAGCCCAACCAAAGGTTCTGGCTCTTCTTAAGGATGCTCTAAACAAGGGGCGGGATGAAATTCGCCGTCGCTTCGTTGAAGAACGGGTTTCGGGGGGCGAGGCGGTTCGCGCCCAAGCTTACCTTATCGATGAAGTTATCGGCCTGATTCAATATATTGCTGAGTGTGCCTATCCCCTTTCCAACCCCACCAAGGGTGAACAACTGGCTATTATTGCGACTGGGGGCTATGGCCGTGGAACGTTGGCGCCCTATTCCGACATCGATCTAATGTTTTTGCTACCCTACAAGATGACGCCGCGCGGCGAACAGATTGTTGAATTCATTCTCTACCGGCTCTGGGACCTCGGATTGAAGGTTGGGCACGCAACGCGGACGGTTGACGAAGCTATTCGCTATGCCCGCGACGATACTTTGGTTCGGACAAGCGTTCTGGAATGCCGCTTTTTGCTCGGTGAAAAGGCCCTATTCGAAGACTTTCGTGCCCGGTTCTATAAGGAAATTGTCGAAGACACCGGGCCCGATTACGTTGAAGCGAAGCTGGTTGAGCGGGATCTACGCCACGAGCGTATGGGCGATACCCGTTACGTGCTGGAACCCAATATTAAGGAGGGCAAAGGAGGTCTGCGCGACCTCAATACGCTCTTCTGGATAGCTAAGTATCTTTATCAGGTTGATAGCGCAGCGGACCTAGTGGCCGAGGGAGTTTTCACGCGGGATGATGCCCGTCAATTCGCCAAGGCGGAAAACTTTCTATGGACAGTGCGCTATCACTTACACGATATCGCCGGACGGCCAGAGGAACGGCTAACCTTCGACGTCCAACCAATGATTGGTGAACGGCTTGGTTACATGGACCGCGCCGGCGTTCGGGGCGTCGAACGCTTCATGAAGCATTATTTCCTGGTGGCGAAGGATATAGGAGATCTGACCCGTGTGCTCTGTGCTGTCCTTGAGGAGCGCCATAAGAAACGCCAAGGCTTCTTTGTTTGGCGCGGGATGGCGCGGGGAACCCACAAGGTAGCGGGCTTTCAGGTCGATAACGGCCGGCTGACCCTCGATAACAGCGAGGTCTTTAAAAAGGCTCCGATCAGGTTGTTGACCCTGTTTCATGCCGCCCAAATCCACGATTTAGACATTCACCCCAATGCGTTGCGTCTAGTAGGGCAAAATCTTAAGCTTATCGACAAGAAACTGCGTGCCAATCCAGAGGCAAATCAGCTTTTTGTTGATATGATGACGTCGCCAATCGGTCCGCGGATAACGCTGACGCGGCTGAACGAGGCAGGCGTGTTAGGTCGCTTTGTGCCTGATTTTGGGCGCATCGTGGCACAGATGCAGTTCGACATGTACCACGTCTATACGGTCGATGAGCATACCATACGTGCCCTTGATATTCTGCACGGCATCGAGTTTGGCAGGCTTGCCGATGAGCACCCAGTTTCTTCTCACGTCATCCATGAAGTCCAGTCGCGGCGCGTGCTTTATGTGGCGCTATTTCTGCACGATATAGCCAAGGGCCGCGGCGGTAATCACTCGATTCTGGGAGAGGGAATTGCCAATCGCATTGGCCCGCGGTTCGGGCTCGAGCCCTGGGAGACAGAGACCGTCGCCTGGCTTGTCCGCAATCACCTGGTCATGAGCGATATCGCCTTTAAGCGGGACCTTGACGATCCCAAGGCGATCAATGATTTCATCGAGATTGTGCAATCGCCAGAACGATTGCGCCTGCTGCTCGTACTTACGGTTGCGGATATTCGGGCCGTCGGTCCTGGCGTGTGGAACGGCTGGAAAGCGGCTTTGCTGCGCGAACTTTATTATCGGGCAACGGAAGCGATGACGGGCGGTGCCCCTTCCGGCCGGGTTAGCGCGCGCGTTGATGCCGCCCGCGATAAGTTACGCGAGCGCCTCAGCGACTGGACGGTGGATGACATCGATGCCCATTTGGCACGCGGATACAATGCCTATTGGCTGACATTCAACACGAAAACCCATGAGCGTCATGCACGCGCCGTGCAAGAAGCAGAACAGCGCGGACTCGATCTTCATATAGAAACGTTAGTTGACCCTGATCGGGACGTCACAGAGATCCTGGTTTATACGCCAGATCACCCTGGCCTTTTTTCTCGTATAGCCGGGGCTATGGCGTTGAGCGGCGCTAGCATTGTCGATGCGAAGATCACGACGTTGGCCAATGGAATGGCGCTTGATAGCTTTTCAACACAGGATGCCGAAGGAGGGCCCTTTGACGGTAAAGAGCGCTTGAGCAGGCTCTGGGCGCGCATCGAAGCAGCTCTGTCGGAGCGTCTTCACATTCGCTGGGAGCTTGCAGATATGGGCGGCCGGCTTCCCGGCGCTGCGCGCTCGAAGGCCTTCCGGATTGCGTCGCGGGTGCTCATCGACAACAAGGCAAGTGGTCAGCATACGGTTATTGAGGTTAACGGACGTGACCGACCTGGATTTCTCTATGATGTTACGGCGGCACTTACCCAGTTTGGCTTACAAATTTCTAGCGCCCATATTGCTACCTATGGAGAGCGCGCCGTCGACGTATTTTATGTGAAGGACGTTTTCGGATTGCGTATCGAACGGCCGGAAGAGATCGAACGCATCCGTGCTACTCTGTTGGCGGCCGTTGCTGAGCAAGGCCCGCAAGCCCCTGATCCCCATAGCTGTTCGCGTTCAACCGCCACGGCAGTGGAATAGCTTGCCACTGCTGGCGCTGTCGCCGCGAATCCGTTATAATTAAAGATATTGCCGGGTAACCGGATCAGCCTCCGTATTTATTCCGTGGATTGGCCCATGGCCCTTTTGCGCCACATCGTCACCGTCGGCGGCATGACGATGGTCAGCCGCATCCTTGGCTTCGTTCGCGACATCTTGATCGCGGCGGTCCTCGGTGCGGGGCCACTTGCCGACGTCTTCTTCGTAGCCTTCAAGCTGCCTAATCTGTTCCGCCGTTTGTTTGCCGAGGGAGCATTCAGTCTCGCGTTCGTGCCGCTATTCGCCGGTCGGCTGGAGGTTGAGGGTAGCGTTTCTGCCCGCGGCTTTGCGGAACGGTGCCTCTCGGTCTTGTTATTCTCCTTGTTCGCCTTCGTAGTGGTCGTGGAAATTTCGATGCCTGTTATCATGCGTGGCTTTGCGCCTGGATTTGTCGGTGATCCTGAACGGTTTGATCTGGTGGTATTGCTGACCCGGATCACTTTTCCCTATCTTCTCTTTATATCCCTGGTGTCGTTGCTCGCTGGTGTGCTCAATTCCTTGCAAAGGTTCGCGGCCGCTGCGGCAACGCCGATTCTTCTCAACCTTTGCTTGATCGGCGCCATCCTGGGCTTGGCGCGATTCACGGAATCGGCGGCGCATGCTCTTGCCTGGGGCGTGGCGTTGGCAGGCGCCTTGCAATTTGCCTGGCTTGCCTACCGGGCGGCGCGCGCCGGTATGGCGCTGCGCTTGCCATGGCCACGGTTTACTCCGGATGTTTGCGTGATGATGCGGCGTATCGTGCCTGTAGCCGTCGGCGCCGGCATCTACCAGATTAATCTTGTTATTGACATGGTGATTGCAACGCTGCTGCCGGCGGGCTCGATCTCGTACCTTTTCTTTGCCGACCGGGTAATCCAACTGCCGCTCGGGGTCATCGGCGTGGCGGTGGGGACGGCCCTTCTGCCGACACTTAGCCGCGAGATCCGTGGTGGTAGGCCTGATGCTGCAATGGCGGGTCAAAATCGTGCGTTGGAGGCAGCATTGCTTCTGATCATTCCAGCGGCGGCTGCCCTCGTGGTGATAGCGGGGCCAGTGACGGCGGTGCTGTTCGAACGCGGACAATATGGGGCGATGGAATCGTCGGCAACGGCGATGGCCCTGATGGTCTTTGCCCTCGGGCTCCCGGCCTTTGTTCTCGTCAAGGTATTGGCGCCTGGCTTCTACGCCCGCGAGGATACCGCGACGCCGGTCAAGATTGCCGTCCTGTGCATGCTTCTCAATCTTGTGCTCAACCTATTCCTGATGGGGCCGTTCTTGCATGTGGGCATTGCTATAGCTACCACCGTATCGTCCTGGCTAAACGCATTGCTGCTGTTGTGTATCCTGTGGCGCCGGGGCCATTTTGTGCCTGATCCGCGTTTGATCAAACACCTGCCGCGCATGGTGATCGCTGGCGCCTGTATGGCCGCGGGCTTGGCCATGGTTTCTGAACACGCTGAAGGATATCTTGGTGCTAGCGAACTGGTGCGCGCCGGTGCGCTCGCGGGAATGATTGCTGGCGGGGTCCTATGTTACGGCGTGCTTACCCAGATCGCCGGCGTGGTGAATGTGGGGGAGCTGCGCGCACTCTTTAGTCGGCGGGCAACTTGACCCACTGGCACCAAATCGCCATAACTTGCCCTTGTTAAATCCGCATGGCGCTTTCTCATACAAGTTCAGCAAACGGCCAGATGATGAACCGCATTTTCTCGGGCGTACAACCAACGGGCAATCTGCACCTTGGGAATTATCTTGGAGCTATCCGGAATTGGGTGCGCCTGCAGAACGATTATGAATGCCTTTACTGTGTCGTGGACTTGCACGCCATTACGGTCTGGCAGGAACCATCGGAGCTACGCGCAAACACCCGAGAAGTTGCCGCCGGACTGATCGCTGCGGGCATCGATCCTAAGAAGCATATTCTTTTCAACCAAAGCCAGGTTCCTGGGCATGCCGAATTGGCGTGGATCTTTAACTGCGTTGCCCGCCTCGGCTGGCTTTCCCGCATGACCCAGTTCAAGGAAAAGGCGGGTAAGCACAAGGAGAATGCTTCGGTCGGACTTTACGCTTATCCAAACCTGATGGCGGCGGACATCTTGCTCTACAAGGCAACTCATGTGCCTGTCGGCGAGGATCAGAAGCAGCATCTGGAGCTGGCGCGTGACATCGCGCAGAAATTCAACAGCGATTTTGGCGTCGAGTTCTTTCCTGTCGTCGAGCCGCTCATTCTCGGCGGGGCGACGCGTGTGATGTCTCTGCGTGATGGGTCACGAAAAATGAGCAAATCCGAGCCGTCGGACTATTCTCGGATCAATATGACGGATACTGCCGATGACATCGCACAAAAGATTCGCAAGGCGAAAACTGACCCTGAACCGCTGCCATCTGAGCTCGAAGGCCTTAAGGGTCGGCCGGAGGCCGCTAATCTTATGGGGCTATTCGCGGCACTTGATGACCAGAGCCTGGAAACTGTATGCCAGCGTTACGGTGGTGCCAGCTTCTCGGGGTTCAAATCTGACTTGGCTGACCTCGCCATTGCCAGTTTGGCGCCGATACAGGAGGAGATGCGGCGCCTAATGGCCGACCCTCAGCACGTTGACTCGGTCCTGGCTGAAGGAGTCCAAAGGGCGCGGGCGTTGTCAGAGCCGATCCTTGCAGATGTTCAGTCTATTGTGGGGTTTTTACGGGCCTGACCCAGATATTGTGCTCGCGGTTCAGATTGCGAAAATAAGGGTAGCTAGAATCAATAAGATTTGATTTATATATAAATATAAATATAAAAAGTGGATAAAGCTTAGTGCTCCTAAGGGAGTAGAGTTTACAATTGTCGCGCCGCTTGAACCCCCATTAGATGGCAAACGGGACACAACAGTTTCGGGAGTAGACATTGATGCCTACGCGGTGTCTGGGTTCCGCCCCATGGAGCCTGTGATATGTCTGAAATTAGTATGCATGATAATTTCTGATCGTTTCACGGCGGGCTTGCTTTCGGCTTTCGTCGTTGCTGCAGCAGCAACTATGTGGCTGCATCCACCTCGTATGGCGACCGCCGCACCGCGCGCCGTGCTCGCCGACGTGCGGACCCATTCCAAGGTTCTTGCGGTTGCGAGGGCGGTAGAGACGGATGGCACATCGGCGAATAAGCTGTTGGTCATCGCAAGCGTGGTCGATAGCGACAGTGCCAGTGCAGGTACGGTATCGGATGCCTTTGCAAGTATTGGCTATGACCTTAACTCGATACGCGCGGGTGACGAGCTGGTGCCGCGTTTGTTTTTAACATCACTCCCAAGGGATATCGGCGATGTTCGCGAACCCGCGATCCGCAAGAGTATCTTCCTTAAAACGGTACTGCCCCTCGTTCTGCAGGTAAATGAAGAGATTTTGGCTCAGCGCGGGCGTTTGTGGCAGCTGCGCTTCAAATTGCGTATGGGTCAGCTGCTGCGGGAGGCGGACCGGTTGTGGCTTATGGTGATGGCGGAGCGCTATAAAACTCAGAGCAACGACATCGATACCCTGATACGTCGGGTCGATGTTATCCCGCCATCGCTTGCTCTCGCGCAGGCGGCTGAAGAATCAGGATGGGGGACTTCACGCTTTGTTAGAGAAGGCAATGCATTATTCGGACAGTGGGTATTCTCAGACAAGAAACACCTGAAACCTGAACAGCGGGATGGCGATAAGCGCCATCAGGTTATGGCATTCGAAAGCCTGACCTCTGCCACTATGGCATATATGAAAAATCTGAATACCCACCCGGCATATGCCAGCTTACGCCAGGAACGCTGGAATATGCGGCGCGTTGGCGTTGCTGTTGATGGCTACCAACTGGCAGGCACGCTGCAACACTATTCGGAGCGTGGCGATAAATACATTAAATCCCTTCGTATTATTATTTTGGCGAACGGTCTTGAAGCGCTTGATCAGGCGCGCCTAAATGAAGATGGCTCCGAAAATAAGCCGTCTATCTAGCGAATATAAAACTGGCGCCCGTACCAAAAAAAGCGGCCGTTGGCCGCTGGGGCGGTGCAGTTGATGCGCCCCCGCCCCCGTGAGAATGGCGTGGTAAGGCGGACTTCCACCCGTACGCCGCCAAGCTCTTCGACGGTTTCACTGCCGCCATGGGGGGTGTAGCACGCCAACTGTTCTATATTGATTAGCGGCTCTTGGAGGGTAAAGCCAATGGGCGGTGGGTTTACCGTCAATAGTGGGTCAGGTGGCGTCACGCTAGACACCTCCATGGGTAAGGAATTTATCGCCAAGCGGAATCTCTTCATGTTACCATAGGCTTCGTTCATAGAAAATCGGGGCAGATAGAAGCGCTCCCCTGACATTCCGATAGCCCCGGAATGCTGGCCGAAGGCAACAAGGAAGTTCGCACTGCGAACCACTTCCATGACTTTCAGGCTAGCCTCGCCATATGGGTAAGCAAAAAGTGACGGCTTTTTCCCTAGTTGTGCGATAAATTGTTCGTTGGAGTGCTGCAACTCGGCGACATTTTTATCCGACGAATTATCGGCCATGTGTGGGTGGCTTTTAGTTTGGCTGCCAATGGTAACCCCCGAACGTTCTAGCTCTCTGATCTGCTCCCAGGTCATGTAACCGGAGAGGCCGCGATCCGCTGGATCGGTTGCGACAAACAAAGTCCAAGGCAGCCCTGCTGCCTTGAGGCGTGGCGCCGCTTCGCTGTAAGCGGAGAGGTAGGCGTCGTCAACGCTGATGCCTACGGTGAAATCGGGAAGAGCTTTGCCACGGACAAAAGCAGCAGCGATGGTGTCGAGCGGTACGACGTTGTAGGCCCCATCGCGGAGGGCGCGAATATGGGCCTCGAACTGATCTAGCTGAATGCTGGTCGATGGGTGAGCAGACTCACCGAAGCGGTGGTACATAATGACCGCCGCGGCCGTCGCGGGGCTGCAGAGACCCGCGATGGAGACGAAGATCAATAGCGCGACGGCAACTGCTTGCAACGCCCTGGCGGCACGACAAAAATGCCCCACGTGGTATGAATTCAGCTTCTTAACCATATTAGGAACTTATTGTTCATCCTTCAGGCCAATGACACAAGCCCCGCGAAGCTTCAATTTCTACTGACATTAACATTGGCCCGAAATCTACACCGCGGCTAACCCACTTTGATTGAATGGAAAAATTGTGTGAAGGTTCTTGCAATGGATACCGCGGCGGTAGCCTGTTCCGTGGCCGCCTGGGAAGATGGCGAGGTGCTCGCGTGGCGACAGAAAACCATGGCGCGCGGTCACGCGGAAGCTCTCCTGCCGATGGTGCAGGCTGTACTTCGCGATGCCGCCCAGCCGATAGATGCTTTTGATGTCATTGCGGTGACTGTTGGGCCCGGTGCATTTACTGGTATTCGCATTGGTCTCGCCGCGGCCCGCGGCATAGCGTTGGCGGCAGGCTTGCCTTGCATTGGCGTTACGACACTTGAAGCCATTGCCATGGGTACATTGATGGAGGAACACCTTGCCGTTGAATCATTATTGGTTGCGATCGATACCAAGCGGGATGATATTTATGCACAAGTATTCGATCCTGACGGCGGCATGCTCGGCACGGCTATGGCCTGCTCGTATGAAGCGCTAGCGGATCAGATGGGGGCTGGCCCCACCTTGGTCGCCGGCGACGCCGCGGGCAAGGTGGTATCATATTTGTGTAAACAGGGGGTCGAGGTCATCTCAAGTCACGTTTCCGGCGCGGTCGATCCACGTGCTGTTGCTGCCATCGCTGCTCGCCGAATGTCTACGCAAACAGGACTTTTCCCACCCGAACCTCTCTATTTACGGCTGCCTAGAACGACACTTCCTAGAGCGTAATATCGGAAATTCGAAAAATTAGAAATTCACTAGTTCTTGCGGAAGATTAGCCGGTGAATACCTTTTTCTTTACACTCACCATGTTCTGGCGCCAGCAAAATTATTTTGTGGCCATGCTCCTGAAGCGAGCGGGGGACGTTCAGCAATGGTTCTGCGCCACACAATCGAATGACGGCTGTCTGGCCTTTATCCATACGCTCTGACAAAAGCTTGGTCTTGACGAAGGTCAGGGGGCAAACATCTGTGGTTATATCCAGGATAAAGTCTTCTTTAAAATGAATATTTATACTGTCTATATTTTTCATGGGAAGTTCTTGCCAGGGTAAAGTTCAATAGTTATATAGCTTTATATTAATATAAAGCAGAGGTTATTTTTAGATGCTCGAGAAGCCGAACTTAAGTGAACTGCTTGAACTTACAACTGAGATAGTCTCTGCGCATGTGGGCAACAACTCAGTTTCGTTAGCGGATTTGCCTCAATTAATTCAGGAAGTTTATAAAGCCTTGGAATCCGTGGGTGCGGCACCAGTGCTGGAACGGCCGCAGCCGGCAGTCCCCATTAAGAAATCCGTATTTCCAGATTATATTATTTGCCTAGAAGACGGCAAGAAACTGAAGATGCTCAAGCGCCACCTTAAGACGGCCTATAACCTAGCCCCAGAAGAATATCGCGAGCGTTGGGGCTTGGCATCCGACTATCCGATGGTCGCGCCAACCTATGCCAAGCACCGCAGTAATCTTGCCAAGAAGATTGGTTTGGGAACTAAGCCTCGCGAGCGCCAGAATAAGGAAGGTTGAGGGGATGAGTGTCTCCTTGATATAGTTTTAGGGTCTTGCGAAAGGCTACTGGTCTTGAAGCCTAAGACATGGAGCAATCTT
>CAUZNJ010000017.1:0-15797 GCA_963580965.1 Alphaproteobacteria bacterium
CAACATGCGCGCCGCATACGAGGCCCTACCAAAGTCTTGGAAGAAGAAGATAGACGGCCGCAGAACCGCCAATGTTCGCCTCGGTAGTGCCGTGAAGAATGTCTACAACACCAATTCACTAGAAGAGCAGCAGAGGCTAAAGCCAAAGCCGGTGTTCCAGCCGCTTATTCGCACCAATGGCGATAACGGTACCAAGGCGCTCTACTGCCATCCCAACAAGATGGACTACATCGAAGGCTACACGCCGGAAGAGTCCCAAGATCTTATCGACAAGCTGGTCAAGATGACTACCAAGGACGAGTTCATCTATTCCCACAAATGGCAGCTTGGGGACATGCTGATCTGGGATGATCGTTCGTCCATGCACCAGGCAGCTTTCGATTATGACCCAAAAGAACATCGCCTGATGTGGCGTGCATTGGTACGAGGCGAGCTCCCTCACTGAGGACGCCCCGCCGGCGCAACCGGGCCGCTTCAGCGGTCTGGTTGCGCCGGCTGGATAGCCAAACTGCCCCGGCCCCCGTTAGGTTGAGCACAATGACGATAATTCTCAAAGGGTCCATGCTGTAGACCAACGTTTCCCCCTGGCACGCCATGCCGTGTCACGTCGCTGCGTAAATCATGCGTTTTGCCTTTCGGGAGATTCTCCAATGTCCGATCTGCCAAAGAAGATAATGATCTGCGAGGAAGGCCCTCGCGAAGGGTTCCAAATTGAAAAGGTTCCTGTAGCGACAGATAAGAAAATTAAGCTCATCGATGCGCTCTCAGAAACCGGTCTCAAGCACATCCAGATCATCTCCTTTGTCAATCCGAAGCGGGTGCCTGGCTGGGCTGATGCTGACGAGGTTACCAAAGGTTTCAAAAAATATGCCGACATTGATTACTCGCCGCTGTGGCTCAATCCCAAAGGGTTCGAGCGGGCGCTACAGTACAAAAAAAAACTGACGCTTAACGGCAAAGTGGCCATCGGGGCCTCGGAAAAATTTTTGATCCGCAATCAGAACACGGACCTTGAGCAAAATCTCCAGCGCCAGCGCGATTCGGCCCGCATGTACAACGATAACGGCGTTCCAATTAAAAGCGTCGGAGTAAATTCAGCCTTCGGTTGCAATTATCAGGGTGAAATCCCCGTCAGCCGTATTCTGGAGGCCGTCGCACAGGGCTTCGCTATCGCCGAAGAATTCGGCGAAAAGCCGCACCAGGTTCGCCTCTCCGATACCATGGCCTGGGCAACCCCAGACCGCATCAAGCGGGCCGTCGGGGCAGTGCGGGAACGTTATCCTGATAAACAGATCCATCTGCATCTCCACGACACACGCGGTATGGCCATCGCTAATGCCATGGCCGGCCTGGAGATGGGCGTCGATAGTTATGATAGCGCCGTCGCCGGTCTTGGCGGTTGCCCTTTTGCCGGACATGCCGGTGCAGCCGGTAACATCTGCACCGAGGACCTTGTGTTCCTGTGTGCGGAAATGGGCATCGATACTGGCATTGACCTGGACCAGCTAATTGAAACAGCCCAGTTAGCCGAGAGAATTCTGGGTCGTTCGCTTCCCGGGTCAGTCATGCATGGCGGGACCCTCGACCGCTTCCGCAAGGCCGCGGCAGAATAATCGTCTACCCAGAATATGGCAGCTCAATTGAGAGATAAATTGATGAACGAACATAAGCCTACTCCCGCCCACGCGCCTGGAGACCCCAGTAACTTGCCGCTAGCAGGTTTAACCGTTGTGGAATTCTGCCATATCGTCATGGGGCCAAGTTGTGGCCTGGTCCTTGCCGAACTTGGCGCCGAAGTAATTAAAGTTGAGCCAGTTCCAGGCGGTGACCGGACGCGAAACCTGCGTGGCCATGTCGCCGGTGGATTTACCTACTTCAATCGCAGCAAAAAAAGCATCGGCCTTGATATGAAGTCCGAAGGTGGCCGGGCCGTTGCCTACCGGTTGTTAAAAGATGCAGACGTTATGACCGAAAATTATGCTCCTGGAACCGCAGAAAGATTGGGCATCGGTTGGGAGCAGGTGTCAGCACTGAATCCGCGTTTGGTCTATTGCTCGTTGAAAGGCTTTCTTCCGGGGCCTTACGAGAACCGTGCCGCGCTCGATGAATTAGTTCAGTTCAGCACTGGCCTCGCATACATGACTGGACCTCCAGGTCGCCCTGTACGGTGTGGGGCTTCAGTTGTCGATATGACAGGTGGGTTTTTTGGTGTCATCGGTATCCTAGCCGCACTACGCCGCCGTGAAATCACCGGACGAGGCGAACACGTCACGAGTTCCCTTTATGAATCATCAGCATTTCTTGTCGGCCAACATATGGCCGGCGAAATTGTAACTGGCGAAGCACCCATACCACTTCCAGTACGGCCGCGTTCGTGGGGTATTTACGACACGTTTAACTCTGGCGACAAGCAGGTTATTTTTGTCGGCATCACTAGTGACAAGCAGTGGAAATCATTCTGCGATATGTTCAACAGGCCCGATCTGTTCGCCGACGACCGCTTCAATACCAATGAGAACCGCCGTGCGGAACACGATGAACTATACGCCGCCATCCAACGCATTTTTGACGATCATGCTTGTGAGCTACTCATCGATAAGCTGGTTGAGGCTGGTCTGCCAGCAGCGCCAATGCGCACACCGAGTGAATTATTTGATGACCCGCAGTTGAACGCCGATGAGCGCATGTCCTCCACTAAATTCGCCAATGGCAAGACGGCAAATTTACCGCGCCTGCCCCTGTCTATCGGTGACGGGAAGGCACGGATGGATGGCCAAGTTCCAGCGTTTGGCGAAAACACAGACGGCGTATTAGCAGAACTTGGATATAGTAAGAAAGAAATTGCTGATCTACGTAAAGGGGGTGCCATCGTTTAGGTTATTAGCGATAGAGTTCTTTAACGAACCTCAGCCATGATCCCATCGCCAAAAGTCCGAGTTCTCCTCCATCAAGGTACGTGACAGCACCATCTTATGAACCTCTGACGCACCATCGACCAGACGCGCCTGACGTGCATAGCGATAGAACCATTCCAAAATCGTGTCTTTGGAATAACCACGCGCACCGCAAAGCTGGATTGCCGTGTCTACGCAGCGATGCAGACAATCGGCGACATGTATCTTGGCGATGGACACCTCCTTGCGGGCGAAGTCACCCTGGTCCAACTTCCAAGCGGCATGCATAGTCAACAGACGACCTACCTGGATGTCCGCAGCTGCCTCGCCAAGCATCCATTGGACACCTTCATGGTCAGCAAGCTTCGAGCCAAAGCTTTCACGCTCGGCAACATATTCTGTGGCGATTTCCAATGATCGTTTCGCATGGCCCAGCCAGCGCATGCAGTGGGTAAGGCGAGCCGGTCCAAGGCGAACCTGTGTGACCTTGAGGCCATCTCCGACATTCAAAAGGCGCTGGCTGTCCGGAATCTCTAGCCCATCAAATGTAATCTCACAGTGCCCACCATGTTCCTCAGGTCCCATGATAGGAATGCGCCTATCGATACGCCACCCCGGACTGTCGGCATCGTACAGAAATGCACTCAAGCCCTTGCGACTATCATCGGAAGTTCGCGCGACAACAATGAAGACACCAGCGCCATCAGAACCGGTGATGAACCACTTGCGTCCACGAATGATCCAAGCATCGCCGATCCGTGTCGCCGTAGTCTGCATTGCTGACGGGTCTGACCCAGCCCCGGGCATCGGCTCGGTCATGGCAAAAGCTGTACGCGTGCGCCCATCGATAACTGGCTGAAGCCATCTATCCTTGGCCGATTCATCTAGAATTTTATCAAGAAGCAGCATGGTCCCGTCATCAGGGGCCGCCGCATTGAAGACGACCGCTCCAAAGGGGCTACGCCCCATCTCCTCGTAACAGACTGCCGCAGTGACGGTATCGATGCCGCCACCGCCACGGGATTTGGGCATGCGCAGAGCCCATAAACCTGCAGCTTTAGCTTTATCTCGTAATCCAGTAAGGATTTCCATCCGGATCATCTCGTGCACGTCACGATTGGTCGGGTCGGCCTCCAACGGAATGATATTTTCATCCACAAAATATCGAACCCGCTGGCGCAGCTCTTCTGCTTCTGGTGATAGCGTGAACTCCATGGTCCTACTCCAATTCACACAGAACACGAAAGCCAATGCCGCAGATCTTCACCCGAGCGCCTTCGGATATATTTAAGCTCGATGGTATCGTTGAAGCTGAGCTGCCTCAATCGGCATTTTCCGCCCGCAATTAAGTAAAGGTGCATGATCGAACACATGCCTCAGCGACGGCATAGCGCTTCGCAGGACTTGGGTGGGGCACTGCTTTTGCTTGTATCTGATGCCGGACACCACATGAAAGGAATAGCGATCACCTTCGATGGCGGATATCCATTGAGCAGACTGTAACTACCCAGAAATTAGGTTTTTGTGAACCTTTAAGACACTATTATTAAGGGGGATAAGTACGTCGAAGCAATATTATCGACCGAGAACCTAGCGCCCAAACGGGCGGAGAGGATCATATTAAATCCCACGGAACGACCCAGCGAAAGAGTAGGATGCGGTATGCAGAACATTCTCAGGTTCCTTTTCGGCGTTGCCCGAGAGTTCGGCATCAGAATCAATCGACGAAATACGGTGGCGGTGATGCCACGATCAATGCGTTAAATTATCAGGTATTTTCGCCGGGAGCCCACAGGACGTCAGCGGTGCCCTTCCCGTTGAGCCAACGCCCCAGCACAAATAGGTGATCAGATAACCGGTTGACGTATTTTAATGCCTCACTGTTGATTAGTTCCACATGGGTCAGTGTGACCATCAGGCGCTCGGCCCGGCGCACCACGGTCCGGCCATGATGCAGGTAAGCAGCCGCTGGCAGGCCGCCCGGTAATACAAAGGAATTCAGCGGCGCAAGCTCGCCATTAAGTTGGTCAATTTCTTGCTCCAGGCGTTCAACCTGTGCCGCCGTGATTCGCAGTGCCCCCTCCGACCGGCGACCCTCTTGCGGCGTACACAAATCGGCTCCGAGGTCGAATAGGTCATTTTGAATGCGCCGCAGCATTGCGTCCGCCTCTCCTTCCGTATGAAGGCGGGCCAGCCCGATAACGCTATTGGCTTCATCAATCGTACCGAAAGCATCGACGCGGATATTGTCCTTTGGCCGGCGCGCACCATCGCCAAGCGAGGTCTCGCCACCATCACCGCCACGAGTATAAATACGTGTCAGCTTAACCATTGCCACCTAACGGAATATTTCTCAGTAAGAAGTACAGAACCAGAAAGGCAATCACCACAGCCTGACTAATAACGCGCAAACGCATCAGGCGATTGCCATGCCGCGCATTAAACTGGCCACCCAACCCCATGCCGACAATGCCGGTAAATAGAACACCCACCACCATCACCATGCCGGCACCAATGAGCCAGGGAAGAACCTCAAGTACAATACTCATTGATGACATATAGTCCGCCACCAAAGCGACATCCAGGCTCTTGTCAGATGCCCGCTTTGTGGCAACGTATGATTTGGCATGGAGACCGTTCTCAAATTGTTAGCCTTGGTGGCAGGATTGGCACAATTGTCATATTCGCACTAATTACGGGGATCACGCCAACAACGGCTTCCCTCTGAGCTGGAACCACCCTATTGGCTCCCCGACCAACAGAGAATAGAGAGCTTAATTCTGGAACTAGGTTCAGATTCGGAGGATTGGAAAGAGCATTGGCCAGGTGACATCCGCAGGCCCATTTTTGTCGGATATAAGCCATCACCTCTAGCGTGGCTTATGTCAGGGCTGTGGCTAGGGTTGCGGCCTTAACCTAACCTGCAATTCTCCCGATTCGATTTCCTACCGGCATAGCTAGATGAAGCTCAGATCGTGATACATTATTTGGTCAGCATAACCATAAAGGCACTGGCGCTATTTCTTACCACGCGCCTGTCACAAGAGATTCCGTCCTCAGCTGCGCATATCCACCCAGATAGTTTCCCACGGACCGTGGACAGCTACGCATCAGCCGTCTATCTGCACCCGATGCTCCAGAGCATACCGCATTATGATCCAGCATAATCGTTAACTAAACGCCATCCGCGATGGGCCTGGTTACGCTCTTCAGCCAGAGCAGGGATTCTCTATCCATTGCTGGTGATAATGCATCGAGAACCCGAGCATGATAGGCGTTAAGCCAGCTGATCTCTTCCATGGACAAGAGGTTTATGTCCACCAGGGTTCGGTCAATGGGCGCGAGAGTTAAGGTGTCAAACCCAAGCAACGAACGCTCGGCACCATTGACCGTTATAGACTTGACCGCCACCAAATTTTCAATACGGATGCCATAAGAGCCGGCCTTGTAATAGCCAGGTTCGTTGGAAATAATCATGCCAGGTTCTAATGCCACGGACCCAGCCGCCTTGGAGATGCGCTGCGGTCCTTCATGAACGCCTAAATAACTGCCCACCCCATGGCCTGTGCCGTGATCGAAGTCGAGCCCAGCTTCCCAAAGGGAGCGGCGCGCCAAGGTATCAAGCTGTCCCCCGTTAGTTCCCGCCGGAAACCGCGCCGTGGCAATACCGATATGGCCCTTGAGCACCCGGGTGAAGCGGTCGCACATTTCTGGGTCCGGTGTGCCTATGGCAACGGTGCGGGTAACGTCCGTGGTGCCATCAAGATATTGCCCTCCAGAATCTACCAGGTAGACCGAACCTGGCCGCAGTAGTTGTTCACTCTTTTCGGAGGCACGGTAATGAACGATCGCACCATTTGATCCCGCCCCAGAGATTGTCGGGAAGCTCAATCCCCTGAAGAGGGGATCCGTCGCACGGAACGATTCCAAAACGGTTGCCGCCTCAATTTCTCCAACATGGCCAGATGGAGCCTCACGCGCCAACCACGCCAGAAAACGGGTAAGCGCCGCACCGTCGCGGCAGTGAGCAGCGCGCGCGCCCGCCAACTCTGTTTCATTCTTGCAGGCTTTTGGCAGTTGGCAGGGGTCCGGTCCAATATCGACGATCACCCCAGCAGTTTTAGCCTGACGGAATGCCCAATCGGGTGCAGATGCTGAATCAATGCGCAACCGGCGACCTGAACCCAGCGCATCAATTGCCTTTCCAAGATCGCCCGGCGCCCTGACTCGAACCGAGGCACCAAGGTGTATATTCAGACCCGGAACCAGCTTGCGAGCATCTATAAATAGATCGATGCAAGCGTCAGCATATAATAGTGCAAATGAAAGTGGCAGCGGCGTGCACGGAACGTCTCCACCTCGCACGTTCAGCAACCAAGCAATGGAATCTGGCGCTGTTAGCAGCGCGGCAGCAATTCCATTAGCAGCCAGACCAGCAGCCAGTTCAGACCGTTTGTCGGAAGATCCGCGCCCCGCAAAGGCAATGCCATGAGCACGCACAGGTGATAGCGGCGGCGGTGGCTGGTCTATCCACACGGCATCCACCGGATTATCATCAAGGGCAACTAACCGGGCGCCGGCCATTTCGCAGGCCTCCCGTAGGACGGCGACCTGGCGCGGGGTGTGCATCCAAGGGTCGTAGCCAAAACGCTGGCGTGGCTTGAGATGCTGCGCCAGCCAAACGCCCACTGGTTCTATGCTGACATGACGGCATTCGAAATAGGTGCTATCGACCTCATCTTGAACTTGCAACGTATATCGTCCATCGACAAATACAGCTGCTGCTTTACGAAGGATGATGGCCATGCCGGCGGAGCCGGTGAATCCGGTTAACCAAGCCAACCTATCAGCCGACGCCGACACGTATTCTCCCTGATGTTCATCCGCTCGCGGCACGACAAACCCCGCTAGACGGCGGCGGCGCAGTTCCGCCCGCAACGCCGACGGCCGTTCACTGATTCCAACCCCTAGTGTATTCGCTTTAGCTGCGCGCAGACGCATGAAGTCACGCAGCGCAGTGGCGAGCTCGGGTGCTGGCTTGGGCGCTACCAGTTGCATCCAGCTATCCGCGTCATTCGCCGACGGCGCGGCAAGAATACCATCCACAAGATCGCCCAGTGATTTCACATTGAACATCGCCCGCGCGCGCAACAAAAGACCTTCAAGTTCGGCCACGGTGGTTTTGCTTATGACGGCGGTCATGAAGGAAGCCTAATCACATGATTATTAGCTAAGCTATGCGTATTACGCATTGCTGCGATGCAGTAAATCATCTTTTGCACCTGCGAAATCTTTCATATATTTGCGTCAATATTGAAGCGGGACCATCACTAGAACGCCCCACAATCGCCCCGTTTTATCCTTGCACAGAACAACCAAACAGCGCGGACACCCAAGACGGCATGCGCATAGCCCCGGAGAAAAGAAATGACCATTCTAGCCACCGAGAACAACTGTAACACCGCGCCTAACTTTCGGGAACTAGACATCTCCGAAATCGGGGCCGCTCGGATTCCTCACGTTACGAACATGATCCGCTCTGAGATCATGGCCAAGCTAATTACCAAGGCATACGTCAATATGGCACGATTTATGCGCCGTGCGAACATCTCACCCGCGGGTCGCTTTCTGGCGCGTCGACGCACAATGAATGAGCTGTCTGGATTAAGCGACCGCACATTAGCCGATATCGGCATTCGGCGAATTAATATCACCACTGTCACCGAAGATTCTTACTTAATGTACATTGCATAGGACAATTATTAGTGCCTAGCAGGGGTGATTGCTAAAACCAACCCGCACACAAGCAGAATAACTAAACACCCCGCGAACAACGATAATGCCTGTTTCAACGTTACCTGAGACTAGTTTTCTAGGCTGAGTGTGAGCGAACTAGAGCGTATCAAACCACGTTTATTTTTAATCTTGAATTATCCGGTAGCCCCTCCCCCCCAAGACAGAGAGAAGCCTCTTTTATTCTTGCTCCCGGCTATAACCTGCTGCCTGCATGCAGTTAACAAAAACCCGTTGAAAAATTTTATCCAGATCCAGCCGCAAGAAGACGCCAGCGACCGTACGTGCATCATGCGGTTGGATAAAATTCTCATTGCCGAGCTGCATGCCAATCTCTTGATTGACGTACTTGCTGGCCTGCGCCCGGCAAGTTGCGGACGTTCGCTCAATAGCACGTTCGCCTACACCAAGTCCTCCCCACGTTCCTGGATCTTGCTTGGTACAAGCACTAAAACTGATGGCTAGCGCTGCAATTACACCTACCTTTCGAAGATTTTTGACGTTTTCCATGGACGTATTTCCTGCCAATTAATTCTCAGAATTCGATACACTCAATGCGACGGATGGTGCACTTGCAAATCCCTTTTTTCGCCATCCTGCTCATGTGTATCAATGCGCTGTCCCGCCGTTGAGGCATGCCCGCAATGATTGTTGCGTCTTCTCATCTCCCCAACGCGCCGTACCAACAACCTCGCCGAGCCGCAATCCGTGGCCGTCAAATAAAATGGTTGTCGGCAGGGCAACCACGCCAAGCGCACGGGATAACATGCCGTTATAGTCAACCATCTTGGGAAGATGCACTATGCCAGTCTTGGCATAAAAGGGGTTGATCTTGTCCATGCCCGTTCGATCCTCGTTGATCGACAGAACCTCGATACCATCCCCTATGTAAGCAAGTCGCAACGCCTCGAGGTCCGGCATTTCACTCACACACGGAGCACACCATGTCGCCCAAAAATTAAGAACAATGGGGTGGCCCGCATAATCCGCTAGGCGGCGTTCCGTCGTTCCGTCTTCGAAAAAAATTATGTCTGGCGCCGACATAGGAACTGATGCTGAATTAAAGCCGGGCGTTTCGCTGGAAAAGACGTCGCATGTCCCCCGGTCGGCTCTTGCCAGCGACGAGGATATGCCGACAATAGCTCCAATTAGAAGCCCCGCAGCCATAGCGTGGAATATAACCTTTCCCAATTTCACTAAGACCCCCGGGGCGACCGGATTATGAGAAAACCCGACCAAAAAGATAAAAACATTCCCATCGCGGCCAGCCCCATGTGGGGCGGGAGGTTCGCAGCCGGGCCGTCAGCAGTAATGGAGGAGATCAACGCTTCCATCGGATTCGACAAACGCCTCTTTGCTCAGGACATCGCTGGTTCGAAAGCGCATGCCGCTATGCTGATTAAGCAGCGCATCATAACGCCAGAAGACGGCGAAGCTATAATGTGCGGTCTGGACGCTGTTCTCAAGGAAATGGCGCGAGGTGATTTTCCATTCAAGCGATCATTGGAAGATATTCATATGAACGTGGAGGCACGGCTCGCTGAACTCATCGGCGACGCCGCTGGACGCCTGCACACGGCACGCTCACGCAACGATCAGGTTGCCACTGACCTGCGATTATGGGTACGTGATGCAATCGATTCCATTGATGCCGCCCTTAGCGATCTTCTATCGGTGCTGATCGACCGGGCTGAGGAACATGCCGAGACGGTCATGCCTGGATTCACACACATGCAGACTGCCCAGCCGGTAACACTTGGCCACCACCTTTTAGCCTACGTGGAAATGCTCTGGCGCGACCGAGGGCGCTTCGCTGATGCCCGGCGGCGACTTAACGAATGCCCACTGGGCGCGGCCGCGCTCGCTGGCACCGCCTTTCCCATCGACCGGCAGGCAACATCAGCGGCACTGGGCTTTGACCGGCCATCAGCAAATTCCCTGGATGCGGTGTCCGATAGAGATTTCGCCCTCGAATTTCTTGCCGCCGGCGCCATTTTGGCGATTCACCTGTCACGACTATCTGAGGAATTAGTACTCTGGTGTTCCTCTCAATTTGGCTTTGCCCAGCTATCTGATGCCTTCTCCACAGGCAGCTCGATCATGCCCCAAAAGCGTAATCCCGATGCCGCAGAACTGACCCGGGCCAAAGCGGGGCGTATCATCGGTGCGCTGAATACCCTGCTAGTGGTTATGAAGGGCCTGCCACTAGCCTATGGGAAGGACACCCAAGAGGACAAGGAGCCCGTATTCGACGCCGCAGATAATTTAGCGCTCTGCGTCGCCGCGACCGCCGGCATGATGCGTGACGTGACGTTTGACAAGGGCCGCCTACGCGCTTGCGCCAGCTCCGGGCACGCCACAGCCACCGACCTTGCTGATTGGTTGGTCCGAGAACTCGGTATGCCGTTCCGTCGCGCGCACTACGTTACCGGCGCAGTAGTACGGTTAGCGGAAGCCCAGAGTTGTGACCTAGCCGAGCTGTCACTCGTCGATTTCCAATCGATAGAGCCAGGAATTAACAAGGATATCTTCACTGTTCTATCGATTGATAACTCTGTCCGCAGCCGCACCAGCTATGGCGGTACGGCGCCCAGTAATGTGCGCACTCAGGCTGCAACCGCACGTCAACTTCTTAAAAAAGGAGCTTGATGCATGCGCAATATCCGCACCACCCGGATCGTTCTAGTTTTATTGCTTGCAGTAATCTTGGTGCACCCGCTGGCGGCCTGCGGCAAGAAGGCCGCTCCTCTGTCGCCGCCCGACAGCACCTATCCCCATCAGTATCCGGCACCATAGCGGGGCGGGCATGAATGATTTCTTTCCCTATGTCGATGGCGAAATGACAGCAGATAGCGCACCCTTGCGGCAGATCGCCGAGGCCGTAGGTACACCCTTTTATGTATATTCGACTTCAGCACTCAAAAGCGCCTATGCAGCCTACGCCGATGCCTTCGCCGGCATGGATATTGGTATCCGCTATGCCGTAAAGGCCAATGGCAATCTCTCCATTATCCGCACCTTGGCAGCTCTGGGAGCTGGCGCGGACGTAGTTTCGGGAGGTGAAATGCACCGTGCCGTAATGGCCGGCGTGCCGCCAGAAAAGATCGTCTTTTCTGGCGTCGGCAAGACCATTGAGGAAATGCGAACAGCACTTGAGGCCGGTGTAGAACAAATCAACGTCGAGTCTGAACCGGAATTGGAACAACTTTCAAAGGTCGCTAATACTATGGGCGTCGTGGCACCAATATCGCTGCGCATTAACCCCAATGTCGACGCCCTCACACACGCCAAGATCACGACCGGAAAGAGCGATAACAAATTTGGCATCGATATAGACCGGGCACCGAACGTTTTTACCCACGCCGCTACCCTCCCCGGAATCAAGGTCAAGGGCATCGCTGTCCATATAGGCTCCCAGTTGCTCGACCTTGAACCCTACCGGCAAGCGTACCGAATCGTAGCCGACATGGTATCTCAACTACGTCATCAAGAAATTGCGATCAACCACATCGACCTCGGGGGCGGGCTTGGAATAGCGTGCAATGGTGAATTTCCGCCAAGCATCGCTGCTTACGCTAGAGTCGTGCGGGAGACGGTTGGCAGTTTAGGCTGCCAACTATTGCTGGAACCAGGGCGCTCACTTGTTGGGAATGCTGGAATGCTAGTATCTCGAATTCTATATATAAAGGATAGCTCGACGCGCCGCTTTATCATCTTAGACGCTGCCATGAACGACTTAATGCGGCCAGCCTTGTATGAATCATTTCATTCCATCCGGCCCGTCATGGCCGCTGATGCAAGCGCAAGCCTGTCCATGGTCGATGTCGTTGGCCCCATTTGTGAAACTGGCGATACATTTGCTACGAAACGTCAAATGCCGCCCCTCTCGGCGGGCGACCTGGTCGGCATTGCCGATGCCGGTGCCTATGGTATGGCCATGGCATCGACTTATAATTCTCGTCCTCTCGTGCCGGAGGTGATGTGCCGCGATGGCGCATTCGCCGTAGTCAATCGCCGCCAGACAATCGAGGAAACGATGGCCCGCGAAACCCTGCCGCCATGGCTAATGGATCACCCGCCATCGCCAAACCGATCTGAAGTGGCTTAAGTGCCATGACCCGGCGCCTAACGCACCGATATCGGGGAGCATGGGTGCTTGTAGCCTTCTTTTCTACCGCCTGCGCCTCTGCCGAGCCACTTCCCAACATTCAGCTTTTCGACGCTAACACAGTCGATGCAATCACGCAGACCACCGGCGAGCGGGTCGATGTATCCGTGTCTGGTAACTATCTCGCGTCGCGCCACGCCGAGGCTAAGCGGGATCTGAGCAATGCCGCAAACTACTTGAAAATGGTGCTCGAATCTGATTCTGAGAACACCAGCCTATTGCGCAGAACAATTATGGTTATGGTGATTGACGGCAAAGTCAGCGAAGCAGCAGTACTTGCCGAAAAACTGATTGGCCTTGGCGACAATTTTCAGTTAGCCCATATGATTCTAGTTGTCCGTGCCATTAAGAATAACCAGCTTGACAGCGCGGAAAATTATCTTGGCGCCATGTCAAACGGGGGGGTGGCGACAGTAATAAAACCTCTGGTCCGAGCCTGGATGCTAGCAGGACAAGGACGCACCGACGATGCATTGATCGCCCTAAGTGCGCTTGATGACAATAAGGGCGCCATGACGATAGGAATGCTACATAAAGCGCTTATTAACGAACTTAATGGTCGTTTTATCGCAGCGGAAGCCGCTTATCGCCAAACGATATCGGACTTGAAAACCTTTTCCCTGCGCCAGGTCGAGATGTTGGGAGCATTGCTTGTTCGAGCCGGAAAAAGCGCCGAGGCGAGGTCACTTTATGACGATTACTTAGAACGCTATCCGGGATCTCAATTGCTAGGACCATCGATAAAGCAATTAGAGCCCGGCTCGGAACCACGCTCCATCGTAACTACCCCTGCCGAGGGTATAGCCGAGGCTATTTTTGGCATCGCCAATAGCCTGCGCCTGAGTACCAATCGAGATTCGAGCCTGGCCTTTTCTAACATGGCACTCCATCTCCGCTCCGAATTTCCGATTAACCGCATGCTTCTTGGTGATCTTTACGAAGCTGAGGGGCAGCTGGAGAAGGCCAATGGGGTCTACGCCGGCATACGTGACGATTCACCCTTCTCATGGTCCGCCCGCATGCGCATGGCTAACAATTTGAACCAGATGGAGCGCACAGACGAAGCCGTTACAATTCTAAAAATCCTGGGAGCCAATTTCTTGGATCGCCCCGATCCATATATCACCCTTGGTGACATCCTGCGCGGCCACGAGCGCTACGCAGAGTCTGTCGAGGCTTATAACAAGGCCTTTGCACGCATCGATAAACCGGAAGCTGGCTATTGGTCCCTTCACTATTCCCGTGGCATTGCACTTGAGCGATTACACAGATGGGAATTAGCAGAGAAAGACTTCCTGGCGGCCTTAGAGCTTCAACCGAAACAACCATATGTCCTAAACTATCTGGGATATTCGTGGGTCGACCAAGGCCTAAACATCAAACGCGCCACCGGCATGATAAAAATGGCCGTCGACCTTCGACCCAATGATGGTTTTATAGTCGATAGCCTGGGATGGGCTTATTTTCGCCAAGGTAATTTTCGCGGCGCCACCGAGGAACTCGAACGAGCCGCTGAGCTACAGCCAGAGGACCCAATAATCAACGATCATCTGGGGGATGCCTATTGGAAGGTCAGCCGTCGTAAAGAGGCTCGTTTCCAATGGTTGCGCGCTCTTAGCCTCGATCCTACCAACGAGTCCCGGGCCCGCATCGAAGATAAACTGGAACATGGCCTCGTCGATGGCCAAGCCAAAGCGCCAGCCACTACCGATGAATGAGAAATCTTGGGTTCGCATTTTTGCGCCAGCCAAGATCAATCTCTACCTGCACGTAACAGGTCGGCGTGCCGATGGCTTGCATGACCTTGATAGCCTCGTGGTTTTTGCGGGCATCGGTGACGATATTGCTGTATCGCACGCAAGCTGCATCGACTTCGCGGTCGATGGACCATTTGCGCATGCCGTTCCAAGTTGCCCAAATAACCTTGTAGTGCGTGCCGCCCATGCCCTAGCAGAACTCGGCAAGGTCACGACGGGATCAAAAATTCGCCTAACCAAGCGCCTCCCTGTAGCCTCCGGAATTGGTGGCGGCTCGGCTGATGCCGCAGCCGTAATCTATGCCTTACTCCGCCTCTGGCGTCTACGCCCCGAACCGTCCCGCCTAAAGGATATGGCCATGGCATTGGGTGCCGATGTGCCCGTTTGTATGGCGGGGCGCCCGATGTTTGTCGGCGGAGCCGGCGAGACGTTAATCCAGGCCCCGCCCCTTCCCGCCTGCTGGCTCGTGCTTGCTAACCCCTTACGGGAAGTGTCGACCGCCCTCGTATTTAAGGAGAGACAGGGCACCTTTTCAGCAGCTTCGCGTTTCACGGAGACCCCAGCTAATGTTTCTCACCTGACGACAATTCTGCAGTCGCGCAATAACGACCTAGCGGCAGCAGCACGCAATATCCTACCAGAGGTTGGAGCCGTGTTAGATGCTCTGGCGGAACTTCCCGGCGCTCTTCTTAGCCGTATGTCAGGAAGTGGTGCCACTGGTTTTGCATTGTTCTCAGATCAAAACGAGGCAGAATCTGCAGCCGCGTCGTTGCGTAAGGTTTGGCCGGAATGGTGGGTAGCAGCGGCGCCGGTAATGGGACCTTCGGGGATCGAAGAATGGACACCTACCATGACTTAAAAAGAGAGTGGAATGGGCATCGACATGCCCCTGTTTCGCAAGAGACATGCCCCTGTTTCGCAAGAAATGTCCATTCACGCAGAGCAATTTCTTAGTCTCCACTTATCACAGCGGTTAGGCCCTTTTGAAAATTAGCAAAAAAAGTAGGTTCCCCCACTAAGAGGGTTAGGATTAGGACAAGGAGGATGAGCAGTCGGTTCTTCGGGGAAGTCTAAGACGGATTTTGCGAACGCTGTGGCGAACGATTCTACAACCACGAGCCGTCTGTTATTCGGCTGGTTTGGCAGCGTGGAAATCCGTGCTAGTTTCCCGCCCGGGCCGCTCGG
>CAUZNJ010000018.1:0-15748 GCA_963580965.1 Alphaproteobacteria bacterium
AAGCCCCAGAAACCGCTTCTGTCTGACGCCCACCTCGTCCAGCAGGTCACGTCTCAGCTCGGAACCCTATCACGCTAATGACTTGAACATTCAATAATAAGACGAAGATGCCCGCTGTACTCCCAGCAGCGGACATAGAGGCAGGGGGCGGTCGTGCTTCTGATTTTGATTGACCACGAAACAGGCATATTCATCAACGCCCAGCTTTTTCTTGGACGACCCTACTGGCGAAGATGCTGGCACGAACCCGTTACAGCTATGCATGATAGAGTGAAAAAGATTACAGCGGTAACGTTCAAGTCTCCGCCACAGGATAGCTTTAAATGACAGCACCAGACATCTATCGCCTTCCCATTACACAAGCTAGTGCCTGGACCCGCTCAGAGGTTGAGGCAACCGACGATTGGGTTCATGTTCTGACGGAAGCGGAGATCGACGATCTTCACCGTGCCTTGCTCGGAGTGCGCGGCTGGGCCGGGAAATTGTTGGACATTTCTCGGTCGGATTTCCCACTGCCGGTATTAGGGCCACTCCTTACTAAGCTCGAAAGCGACGTAAGGACCGGACGCGGGTTCACGCTACTGCGCGGCATCCCCGTAGAACGCTACGACGACGACGACGTATTCCTGATGAAATGGGGAATAGGCACGCATTTCGGTCGCGCAGTTTCACAGAATGTCTATGGCGATATGCTAGGGCACGTCTTCAACCACGCCATTGGTGACCTGACGGCAACACGAACACGCGGCTATCAGACGAATGCCTCACTAGCTTTTCACGTCGACCGGGCCGACATGACTTCTCTATTGTGTCTACGCCAGGGGCGCTCAGGCGGAGTAAGCCGGATCGTCAGCTCGATGTCGGTGCACAACGCGATTCTAGCCCAGAATCCTGAATTTCTGCCGCTGCTCTATGAAGGCCTGCCCTACATAGTTGTCGAGGCCGCCGGTGCAATTAAGACCTGGAACGGCCCGGTGTTCGACGTGACGGACGGCGTATTGAGCTGCTCGTTTCGCCGCAATACAATACAGAAAGCCATCGACTCGCCGTATACGACTCTGACACCCGAGCAAGCAGCGGCGCTGGCCTGTATGGATAAGGCCATAAACGACCCGTCACTGGTGTTCAATATGGAGCTTCAGCCCGGCGATATCCAGTTCGTCAGCAATTACACAGTGCTGCACGGCCGGACCGCGTTCCACGACGACGACGACAAGCGCAAAAAACGCCATCTAGTACGGCTATGGCTGAAGTTCTTTACGCCGCGCCCGGCAAGCGACTACTACCAAGATCAATACAAGGGCGTCGAAAAGTGCCTACAACAAAATCTGACCGCCTTCCGAACGCAATAGGGGAGGCAAGTGGCATGAATAAGCATCGGTAAGGCCAGTGGCGTGACCTGACGCAAAAATCGCCGGATAGGGTCACTAAATCATCAGCATAGCCTCAATATATACTCGTTTCCCCCTACCTCCCCTCCCCTAGCGCAATTGACGCCTCAGCCGCCTTCCTATAAGGCAAGATACCTGTTTACCGTACAACTGTACGGCTGGGTGGAGAGTGACGGAGCGAGCTGTTGGCTACTCTCCTCGGGACATAACTTTTTCGCCACAATTGCCAACACCCGCGAGCCGAGGATGCCAATGCCAGAATACGCGCCGCTGATGAGGGGCAAGAAGGCCCTGATAATGGGCGTCGCCAATAATCGCTCAATTGCTTGGGGCATTGCCCAGGCGTTGCACGCCAATGGCTGCGAGCTAGCGTTCACCTTTCAAGGAGATGCCCTGGAAAAGCGGGTACGGCCATTGGCGGCATCCCTCGGCAGTACGCTTGTCCTCCCTTGCGACGTCACCGACGAAGCCTCGATGGACGCGGTGTTCGCAGAAGTCGGAAAAAAGTGGGGCCAGCTCGATGGCCTGCTGCATGCTATCGCCTATTCCAACAAGGACCAGCTCAAGGGGCTATACCTCGATACCACCCACGATAACTTCATGCAGACCATGGATATCTCATGCTACTCGTTCACGGCGCTGGCGCGTCGCGCTGCGCCCCTGATGACCCAGGGCGGGAGCATGGTGACGCTGACCTACGCCGGGTCAGAACGAGTCATGCCCCACTATAATGTCATGGGTGTCGCCAAGGCGGCATTGGAAGCCAGCGTGCGCTATCTCGCCGAGGACCTAGGCAAAGACGGCATCCGCATCAACGCCCTATCTGCGGGACCGATGAAAACCCTAGCGGCATCGGGCATCGGTGACTTCCGCTATATTCTTAAATGGAACGAGTATAACTCGCCGCTGCGCCGCAATGTCACCCTGGAAGATATTGGCGGCGCTGGACTCTATCTATTGAGCTCCCTATCAGGTGGCGTGACGGGGGAGACCCACCATGTTGATGCCGGTTATAACATTGTTGGCATGAAGGCGGTCGATGCGCCGGATATCTCGGTTGCCGACAATAACAAGCCGGACGAGGGCTGAGGTCCGGCCATGTCGGCCAATAGCTTCGGCACCCTATTCCGCGTCACTACTTTCGGCGAGAGCCACGGCCCGGCCATCGGCTGCGTCGTCGACGGCACACCGCCTGGTATTGCCCTGACAGAAGAAGACATCCAAGGCTACCTCGACAAGCGCCGCCCTGGCCAATCGCGCCATACCACCCAGCGGCGCGAGCCCGATACGGTGGAGATCCTGTCAGGTACCTTCGAAGGCATTACCATGGGCACACCCATCGGCCTATTGATCCGGAATCAAGACGCACGGTCCAAGGACTATTCCGAAATCAAGGATAAATTCCGCCCCGGCCACGCGGATTACACCTATCATGCCAAATATGGGCTGCGCGATTATCGCGGTGGCGGCCGGTCAAGTGCTCGCGAAACCGCCTGCCGGGTGGCAGCGGGGGCTGTGGCGCGCAAAGTTCTAGGCGACGATATCGTTATCCGTGGCGCACTAACCCAGATGGGCAAGCACCCTATCGACCGGGAGACGTGGGACTGGGGCGCCGTGCCGAATAATGACTTCTGGTGCCCCGACCCAGACATGGCCAAAACTTGGGAAAGCTATCTCGACGGTGTACGCAAATCTGGCTCATCGGTTGGCGCCATCATCGAGCTTTGCGCCAGCGGCGTACCGGCCGGATGGGGCGCCCCAGTCTATGGCAAGCTCGATAGCGACCTCGCCCTTGCGCTGATGTCAATCAACGCAGTCAAGGGCGTAGAGATCGGCGACGGATTCTCGGTCGCGGCGCTGAGCGGCGAAGACAATGGTGACGAAATGAGCATGGGAAACGACGGCAACATAACGTTCCACTCGAACCACGCCGGCGGCATCCTCGGTGGCATTTCTTCAGGCCAGGACGTGGTAGCACGCTTTGTTGTTAAGCCTACCAGTTCGATCCTAACGCCACGCCACACCGTGACCACCAAAGGTGAGGAAACTGAAATTCTCACCAAGGGCCGACACGACCCCTGTGTCGGCATCCGCGCCGTGCCGGTCGGCGAAGCTATGATGGCCTGCGTGCTCGCCGATCATCTGCTGCGTCATCGCGGTCAGTGTGGGTGAACTCCGCCTGACCGCATCCACGTACAAAAAAATTATTACCTTACTCAACGATCGCGGCGTTGCTTACCGAATACTTGAGCACCAAGCCGAGGGACGCTCCGCGATGGTCAGCGCCATTCGCGGCAACAATCCATCGCAAGCCTTAAAAGCCCTGGTCATCGTTATCCGTGGAGGCGGGCGGGGCCGGCGCATGGTACTGGCCGTCGTGCCCGGAAATCGTCAGCTCGAGATGAAAAGATTACTGACAGCCCTCGGTGCCCAAAAAGGCCGCTTCGCTCCGCCCGAGGAAGCCGAGGCCATAACCGGCTGCGTTATGGGCGCAGTGCCCCCGTTTTCCTTTAGCCCCGATCTGTCGGTCATCGCCGATGCGGCCATCCGTGATAATGCCGAAGTGGTTTTCAACGCCGGGCTTCTAGGCCGCAGTTTGTTTATGGCGACGGAGGATTACGTGGAGGTGGTTGATCCGCTGTTTGCGCATATCGCAGGGACGGCTATAGATCTCGTCGGTGGGCTTCACCCTCCCCTTCCAACCCCGATATCATCGACCGGGACCGCAGCAGCGACCAGAGCCAGAAAGCCAGACAGATCAGCCCAGCGATGATAACTGTTTTCTGAAGGCCAATGAAGTCGCCACTGATGCCAAGAATGAGGGCGCCAAAGGCCTGGCCGCCGCGTTGAACGACGCCGTACATGCTAGAAGTCCGACCGCGCATGTCCTCGTCAACGGAGTGCTGAATAAGTGTCTGCGAGGCCGCGCTGTTGATCAGCATGCAGGCCCCCATGGCAGCGACAACAACCACGCCCAGATGAAAATTATCGAGGGCGCCAAAGACGACGAGGCAGCCACCAATAGCCGCCATGTTGAAGAGAAAAACCTTCGTTAGCCCGGCAATGCCCGAGCGGCGCGCCAGAAAAATACCGCCAACCAGAGCCCCTGCACCAAGCACGGCAGTCAATATCGCCAACCCTTCCGCGCCGCGATCGAATACAGCGCCGGAAAACCCTGGAAATAGGGCTGAAAAAGGCCGTCCGATTGTCGACGTGACAAGCATCGTTAGCATCAGTGGCCCGAGACCGGGGTGATGCCGGGCATAGGCAACACCCGCGACGATATCGTTGATGACGCCGCTTTTTTTCTTCGATTTTGATTCTCCAGGCTTCACCCGCACCATCCACAGGGCAACCGAGAAAACCAGGAAGGCGGTAGCACTGAAAGCAAACGAAGCGGCAATGCCCCATTGCAAAATAATGAGGCCCCCAATGGCCGGGCCGACCAGCCGACCAGCATGCGCCACCAGGGAATTGATAGCGATAGCAGAATGAAGGTTTTCCGGGCCGACCAGACTCGGCACCAAGGCCACCCGGGCCGGCATAAGTATCGCCAGAAAAATACCGAGGACCAAGAAAATTACGAACAGCACTTCCATGCTCAACAAGCCTACCGCCATCACAGCAAATAGTAATCCGGAAACTATTCCTACAACCGCCTGCGACAGCCTCATGATGGTCAGTCGGTCCATCCGGTCGGCGAGCAATCCGGATAGCGGCCCGACGATAATGATCGGCGCTAGGTCGGCAAAGCCGATGAGCCCAAGCCAGGTCGCCGATTCGGTCAGCTCCCACGTCAGCCAGCCGGCCGTCATGCGCTGGGTCCAGAGGCCGATATGGTTGGCTATATTGCCCAACATGAAAATACGGAAATTGCGGTGGCGAAAGGGGGCGATGAAATTTCCGAATCCAGCGGATGACATGGGGGCGCCCTATTGGCGGGAACGATTATTGGGGATGAAGGGAAAGCTAAGAGAGTTTACAATTATAAGGCTTGCAAGCTAGCAGGCTAAGGAAGGCGTCGTCCATAAGCGGGCCGCGATGAGGAATTCTTTGTTGCCTTCCGGGCCAAGGATGGGGCTTTCGCTAATACCGAGGACCGACCAACCGGGCAGGCCATCAAGCCAAGCGCCGATACGGGCGCAGACTTCTCCGTGCAGAGCTGTATCGCGGACAACGCCCCCCTTCCCCACCCTGCCCTTGCCAACTTCGAACTGCGGCTTGATGAGAGCGATGAGGTGGGCATTCGGCGCCGCCAGGGACAGCGGCGCGGGTAAAAGGGTTTCCAGGCCGATGAAGCTAGCATCGCAAACGATCAGGTCAACCAGCTCGGGCAATTGTTCTGCCGAGAGATGCCGAGCATTAGTGCGCTCAAGAACAACAACGCGGTCATCTTCGCGCAGCTTCCAGGCGAGCTGACCATGACCGACATCGACGGCATAGACCCGCGCTGCACCGCGATCCAGCAGCACGTCGGTAAAGCCGCCCGTCGAGGCGCCGATATCGAGGCAAAGCAAGAAAGCAGGGTCAATATCGAAGTGATCAAGACCGTGGACCAGCTTGAGCCCACCGCGCGATACCCAGGGGTGGTCGCGGCTACGCACGGAAAGCAGCATGGCCGGGTCAATCTTCAGGCCAGCCTTGTCAAGTCGCCTCTCACCGCTGAAAACCACACCAGCCATGACCAACGCCTGCGCCCGGGCCCGGCTTTCTACCAAGCCGCGGTCCACAAGAACCTGATCGAGGCGTTTTTTTGGCTCAGTCATGGTAATATAGTATGAAGCAGCGTGACCGCCTATCATCCAACTCGGAGAACGCTCCTACGCCCGCTCGACCTTGGAGTTGCGGCCTAGCGCTGCGAGCGCAGTGGCAACAACGTTTGAGGCATCGAGACCGGCGGACTGGTACATGCCCTGTGGGCTGTCCTGATCGATAAAAATATCGGGCAATACCATCGGACGCAGCTTGATGCCGCTTTCGAGCAACCCTTTATTGGCGAGTGTATACATCACCTGACTGGCGAAGCCACCGATCGAGCCTTCTTCTAGCGTGATTAGAACTTCGTGTTCACGCGCCAGTCGGCACACCAAGTCTGTATCGAGAGGCTTGGCGAAGCGGGCATCAGCTACCGTCGTCGACAGGCCCATGGCGTCCAATTCCTCAGCGGCCTTAATCGCCTCCTGCAAACGCGTTCCATAGGAAAGAATGGCAACCACCGTACCCTCGCGCATAATGCGGCCCTTGCCTATTTCCAAGGGCTGGCCGCGTTCTGGCATATCAATACCAATACCTTCGCCGCGCGGATAGCGAAAGGCGCAGGGCCTGTCGTCGATCTGGGCAGCAGTGGCAACCATGTGGACCAGCTCTGCCTCGTCAGCTGCCGCCATCAGCACAAAGCCTGGGAGGCACCCAAGATAGGCGGTATCAAACGACCCGGCGTGGGTCGGGCCGTCAGCACCGACCAGACCTGCACGGTCAATGGCAAAACGCACTGGCAGACGCTGAATGGAAACATCGTGGACAATCTGGTCATAAGCCCGTTGCAAAAAAGTCGAGTAGATAGCCACAAATGGCTTATAACCCTCGGTCGCCAAGCCAGCAGCGAATGTTACCCCATGCTGTTCAGCGATCCCTACATCGAAGCAGCGATCAGGAAACCGCTCAGCAAACAGGTTGAGGCCGGTGCCGTCCGGCATGGCCGCGGTAACAGCAACAATTCGGTCATCCCCCTCGGCTTCCTGCACCAAGCTTTTGGCAAAAACACCGGTATAGCTTGGCGCGTTCGGCTTTGACTTTTTCTGCTCGCCCGTGATTACGTCGAACTTGCTAACGCCATGATATTTATCAGCGGATTTCTCCGCCGGCTCGTAGCCTTTGCCCTTTTGCGTGACGACATGCAGGAGAATAGGTCCCTGACCTTGGTCGTCACGAATATTTTTTAGCACCGGCAACAGGTGCTCCAAATTATGGCCATCGATCGGCCCAACGTAATAAAATCCGAGTTCCTCAAATAGCGTGCCGCCGGTAACGAGGCCACGGCCGTATTCTTCCGCCTTCATCGCTGCCGAACCAAGCCGGGGGGGGAATTTCTTCGCCATCTCGCGGCCGAAATGACGAATTGAGCGATACTGTCGTGAAGAAATAAGCCGCGATAGATAGGCGCTGAGCGCGCCAACAGGCGGGGCAATGGACATATCGTTGTCGTTAAGAACGACCAGCATGCGGCTGTCCATGGAGCCCGCATTGTTCATCGCCTCGTAGGCCATGCCCGCGGTCATGGCCCCATCGCCAATAACGGAGATGACATGATTGTCGCGGCCATCAAGATCGCGCGCTACGGCCATACCGAGGCCCGACGAAATAGATGTCGAGCTGTGCGCCGCACCAAACGGATCATAGTCACTTTCGGCGCGCTTGGTAAATCCAGACAAGCCGCTTCCTTGGCGCAGGGTCTGCATGCGGTCGCGCCGCCCGGTGATTATTTTGTGTGGATAGCACTGGTGGCCTACATCCCATATCAGACGATCATCGGGGGTGTTGAATACATGATGCAACGCAACCGTCAATTCAACCACACCAAGACTCGCGCCGAGGTGACCGCCGGTAATGGAAACATAGCGGATTGTTTCCTGGCGCAGTTCGTCAGCCAGCTGCTTAAGCGAGCCTAGGGGCAGGTCGCGCATATCATTCGGCAGTAAAACTCTATCGAGGAGGGGGGTGTCGCTCTTCTCCGACAACATCAATCTCCCGGTACGTATTGCCAGCGATACCGAGACAAAATTGAATCGATTCGGATGGCTACACTCATAAAACCAGAAACTAGGCCTTTAGGCCCGTCTTTCCACCACAAATTGAGCAAGGTGACGCAGCGGGTCGGCATTTTTACCGAGCCCAGCTAAGTGACTGGCAGCCTGGTCAGCAATCAGGCGGACTTGGGCACGGGCCTTATCAATTCCGAGTAGCGAGACGAATGTCGCCTTACCGGCATCCGAATCCTTGCGCGTCTTCTTGCCGACCTCAGCCTCGTCGCCCTCCGCATCCAATAGATCGTCGGTCATCTGGAAGGCAAGCCCCAGGTCATAGGCATAATTTTGCATGGAGTGGTAGGCTTCCTGAGATGCCTTACCAAGAATAGGACCGGCTAGGCACGAGAATTCAATAAGCATACCAGTCTTTAAGCGCTGCAACCGGGCCACCTCAGGGATGTTTAGCGGGGTCCCTTTGGCCACGAGATCGAGCATCTGTCCACCGATCATCCCATGCGCACCCGCCGCCTTAGCGAGTTTGGACACCAAGGCACAGCGCACGGTCGAATCGGGATGGGTCTCGTCGTCAGCCAGCACCTCAAACGCCATGGTAAGCAGGGCATCGCCGGCAAGAATGGCAGTGGCTTCATCAAACCTCACATGGCAGGTCGGCTGCCCCCGGCGCAGGGCATCATCATCCATGGCCGGGAGGTCATCATGTGCCAGGGAGTAACAGTGAAGCATTTCCACAGCTGCAGCAGCCCGCAGGGCGCGCGCTTCTGGCACGCCGAACAGCCGCGCGCTGCAGACCACCAGATAAGGACGAATACGCTTACCACCGATTAGCGTGGCATAGCGCATGGCATCTAGTAATTGGTGTTCAGGGCCGTCTTGCACAGGCAATAAGAGCTCAAGCAGCCCGTTAACCGAGGCCGCTGTTTCACCTAGAGCTTTCTTTAGCAATTCCAAGGCTCAGTGCCTCATTCCATGCCAGCCGGTTCGGATTCGACGCGGCCAGCTGCGCCAAGTACGATGCGTTCTACGCGGAGCTGGGCTTCCTGAAGCTTGGCCTCGCAATGGCGTTTCAATGCCGCCCCACGCTCGTAAGCATCAATGGCCTCGTCCAGTTTACCTTGGCCCTCTTCGAGCCGCCGAACAATGGTTTCCAACTCGGCCAATGCCACCTCGAAGCTCATCCCAGCTATGTCGTCTGGGGCTGCCTTGTCCTTAGCCATCACGTCCACCTCCCCTTCACATACCCGAAGCATACTAATCCCACCAACCCGAACCAGAGAAATCAGCTATTATTAGGCTGCCATCAAAGCCTTGACGTGTTCTACCACACTGGCCGTTAGCGCCTGAAGGTCATAGCCCCCTTCAAGGGATGAAACGACGCGACCAGCGCAATGACGATGCGCCAACCCCATCAATTCAGTTGTTATCCAGGCATAGTCATCCTCGGTCAGGAGCACCTGGGCCAGGGGGTCAAGGGCATGTGCATCGAAGCCGGCGGAAATAATCAGCAGATCGGGCGCGAAGGAATCGACGGCCGGCAGAATATGTTGCGTGTAGGCACGACGGAAATCTGCTGATCCGCTACCCGGCTGCAAGGCAACATTGACGATGTTGCCAACGCCGGATTCCGACTCCGCGCCGGTCCCCGGATAGGCTGGCCACTGATGGCTCGACCCATAAAATAAACTAGCGTCCCGTTCGACGACATCCTGCGTGCCATTACCGTGATGCACGTCGAAATCAATGATGGCGACCTTCTCAAGTCCGTGCTTTGCCTGAGCGTGCCGTGCCGCTATAGCAACGTTATTGAGTAGGCAGAAACCCATGGCGTGGTTAGGCGTGGCGTGGTGTCCCGGCGGCCGGACGGCGCAAAAGGCGTTACCCGCAGCTCCCGAAACGACCGCGTCGACGGCGGCGACCGCCGCCCCTGCCGCCCGCAGGGCCGCCTCGTACGACGCCGGCGACAGTACGGTATCAGGGTCAAGGTGGATAAGGCCTTCTTGCGGAATGCTTGACTGCAAAATTTCAAGATAGTCGGCATTATGGACCCGTTCAATCGTCGCCAAATTCGCTTTCGGAGCCTGCTCTCGATGCAGTAGAGAAAAGTACTCGTCGTCCAACGCTGCAAAAATAGCGCGTAACCGGTCAGGCCGTTCCGGATGACCATGCCCAGGATTGTGATCCGTGCAAACGGGATGAGAATAGAGATAGGTGGTCATCGCCCTGGAGCGCCCGGGGAGGCGGCACCCCCGACCTTGCGCACAACAAAAACGTAGACACCATCATCCTCGACGCTCGACACCAATTCATGTCCTGCAGCTGCACAAAAGGCTACAAAGTCGCTTGGCGCAGCCTGGTCCGTAGCGAGAACCTCAATCTCGTCACCAAACTCAAGTGCCCGCAACGCCTTATTAGCGCGCAGAACTGGCAGTGGACAGATCAGCCCTTTTAGATCGAGTGTTGTTCGGCTCATCGCGTTCAACGGCCTCCGGCACTGTCTGACGATTCCTACGTCACCATGCCATTTTTGAGCGCCGCTGCCTGCGAATCAAGGGCTTAAGCATTTACTACTCCTTCTCCGGAGATGATGCCTGAGCAATAATCAGTGTCCTAAAGAAACTATTTGGCGTGCGGAGCGCGTCCGAATTTAGGAGCGCACAGGCTCTCAGCGAGCCAGGTCATAAGGTATAGCCCATGCTGATGTGATGCCGGCGGCGGCCAGCCGTTTGCGTTGTAAATCCGCGTCATCCCGCGCAAATGGCCCAACCGCGACCCTGTAAACCCTTCGCCCCTTAGCCTCGGCCCGAACAACTTTGGGAGACAAACTTGGGTACTGGCTGACGAAGCGCTTCGCCCGGCTGTCCGTGTTGAAGCTGCCAATGATAAAATAGAGATCGCCGGCTTTCTCACCCGGCTTGGGCTTTAGAGAAACCGGTAACGGTGCTGCCACATCTTGGAGCGCAGAAGTCTGAATGGTGATAACCTGGTTCGCCGCCTCGGCAACTCCCGCAGCATCGACCACAGCCACGCCGCTTGTGGCATCCATATCACCATTAGCAGCAGCAATAGCGAGCGCCCCGTCAAGGTCATCGATATCTTTACAGATGGGTTCACTAGCGAGGATACGCCGGAGGACGCAATCCTGTTGAGCAATCGCGGAAATACCGTGATCCATCACCGACTTTTCCGTCACCGCGAGCGTCACAGCCTGAACAGCCTGAATGGCATACGAGGTTAACTGCGTGCCAGCAGACAAGGTACAACCCGAAATTAGTAATCCAATCCCAGAAATAATCCAAACCCGTCCCACGGGCATTCCCCCTCAAGGGCGGCGCATCGCGACGCGTTTCTGCAGCTTTGCAGGTTCCCAATTGAAATACTGCCCGCATTCAATTCGCGGTAGCAAGTAGGTAATATTTTACTAAAGCGTTTCAACGCCAGACGCTTAGTAAACCGGATCAGCTGACGTTCTCAGACGCACCTTTAGATTTGGGCAAATTCAGGCGCAGATGGAGTTCGCGCAACCGTACCGGCTCCACCGGCGCCGGTGCCCCCATAAGCAAGTCCTGCGCCTGCTGGTTCATTGGGAAGGCAATTACTTCGCGAATATTAGGCTCATCGGCTAACAACATGACCATGCGGTCGATCCCCGGCGCTGAACCGCCATGCGGGGGAGCGCCGTAACGGAAGGCGTTGAGCAGGCCGCCAAATCGCTCTTCCACAGCCTCGTTGCTGTAACCGGCGATCTCGAACGCCTTGAACATAATATCCGGGCGGTGATTCCGGATTGCCCCTGACGACAGCTCAGTCCCGTTGCAAACGATGTCGTACTGGAAAGCCAGAATATCCAACGGGTCCATGGTATTGAGCGCGTCGAGGCCGCCCTGGGGCATGGAAAATGGGTTGTGGCTGAATTCGATCTGCTTGGTGTCCGCGTTCATTTCGTACATAGGGAAATCGACGATCCAGCAGAACGCGAAGCGGTCCCGCTCCAAAAGGTCGAGTTCATCGCAGATACGCGTGCGGACTATACCTGCAAAGCCCGCCGCTTGCGCTTTCGGGCCACAGACGAAAAACACAGCATCGCCGTCCTTGAGCCCCGCAGCTTCGCGAATAGCAACCAGACGATCCGGTTCCAGGTTGCGGGCGATCGGGCCCTTGCCTCCACCATCCTCGAACACAATATAACCGAGACCACCCTGTCCTTCAGCCCGCGCCCAGTCATTAAGTTTGTCAAAAAAGCTACGCGGTTGCCCGCCTCCGCCCGGCGCAGGAATGGCCCGCACCACAGAGCCTTGTTCCACCAGCCGCGAAAACAGGGCGAAACCCGAACCGCGGTAAGGTTCGGTCACGTCCGTTATAACCAGTGGATTGCGCAGGTCAGGCTTGTCGGAGCCGTATTTCAATATGCTTTCGGCATAGGGGATGCGGGGGAACGGCAGCGGTGTTACCAAGCGTCCAGCGCTGAACTCATCAAATACCCCACCGAGGACAGGTTCGATAGCGTTAAAAACATCATCCTGGGTCGCGAAGGCCATCTCGAAATCGAGCTGATAAAATTCGCCGGGCGACCGATCGGCGCGCGCATCTTCATCACGGAAACATGGCGCAATCTGAAAATATCGGTCAAACCCAGATACCATGAGAAGCTGTTTAAATTGTTGCGGCGCCTGCGGCAGCGCATAGAACATGCCCGGGTGCTGGCGGCTTGGAACCAAGTAATCGCGAGCGCCTTCAGGCGAACTCGCCGTCAGGATAGGCGTCTGCATCTCCATAAAGCCGCTGTCGGTCATGCGCCGCCGGATGCTGGCAATAACCTCGCTCCGCAGAACGATGTTACGGTGTAGGTTTTCGCGACGCAGATCAAGATAGCGATGGCGTAACCGCAACTCTTCCGGAAATTCAGCATCGCCTGCTACCTGGATTGGCAAGGGCGCCGCCGCAGACTCAACGACGAGTTCCGCCATAGTCACCTCAACATCGCCGGTTGGAATGGTCGCGTTGACCGTTTCTGTAGATCGCTCCACCACCTCGCCGGTCACCGTGACGACGCTTTCCGGCCGCAGCTGTTCGGCCGCCGCGAACAATGGGCTCGATGAATCGATAACGCACTGGGTGATGCCGTAGTGATCACGCAAATCGATGAATAGAAGGCTTCCATGATCGCGCCTGCGATGTACCCAGCCAGATAAACGGGCCGGTTGACCACGGTGGGTCAGCCTCAGTTCGCCACAGTTGTGGGTCCGGTAAGGATGCATGGAAACGTACCTCGACGCAGAGAAAATTAGAAGCTTGCTCACCGACATCGGCGGTGCGCAAAACCACACGGAAGCAACCCATTTGTCAAGCGCCACGGGTGCCCAAAAGGCCGTGACATGGCATGGTATCTTCCGAAGTCGCGCCAAGGCGTGTATAGCAGTAACGCCGTGGTTATGGATCGCGACCCGTCCCCACGTTTCTAGGAGACAACACCATTCAATTTCTGATCCTGCCAGGCGATGGCATCGGCCCCGAGATAACCACCGCCGCCCATCAGGTACTTGATGCCGTGGTCAGGCGATATCGCCTGAACGTCGATATAGGGCATCGTGCTATTGGCTTGGTGGCCTTGGAGTCCGAAGGCAGCACTTTTTCCGCCGAGGCCATGGCTGCCTGCACTGCAGCCGACGGCCTGATCCTCGGACCGGTCGATACCTTTATATACCCAGCCCCAGCCGAGGGTGGAATCAATCCTTCAGCCGCCCTACGCACCGGGCTGGACCTTTACGCCAATGTGCGTCCGGCCAAGGCACGCCCGAGCGTTCGCGCCCTAACGCCGGATATGGACTTGGTCATCGTCCGTGAAAATACTGAGGGTTTCTACGCCGACCGTAACATGTTTCAGGGTTCGGGGGAATTCATGCCAAGCCCCGATATGGCATTGGCTGTGCGCAAGGTAACCATCTCTAGTTCACGCCGCATCGCCCGCTCAGCACTAGAATTGGCGCGGGCCCGCCGTAAGCACCTGACAATTATTCACAAGGCCAACGTCCTAAAAGTAAGCGATGGATTATTCCTCAGAACCTGCCAAGAAGAGGCCAAGACTTTTCCCGACATTACCGTCGACGAACTCATCGTCGATGCAGCTGCCGCTATGCTAGTTCGCAAGCCCGGATCCTTCGATGTTCTGGTCGCAACGAACATGTTCGGAGATATTCTATCGGACGAGGCGGGCGAACTGTCAGGCGGCCTCGGCCTTGCTCCATCCATTAACGCCGGAGATCGGCATGCCATGGCGCAGGCCGTTCACGGCTCGGCACCGGACATTGCCGGCCGCGGGGTAGCCAATCCAACTGCACTCATTGGGTCCGTGGCACTACTTCTTGAGTGGCTAGGCCAACGCGGAGGTCATAACGACCTTATCTCCGCCAGCGCCGGAGTTCGGACGGCACTCGACCAGGTTCTGGCCGACCCCACCAACCATACAGCCGACCTAGGTGGCAGCGTCCAGACAGATGCCTTCGGTGACTTGGTGGCGCGCGCAGTCGCCGACAGCAACAACCCAACCTAGTGTGGTGGAACAATGACGGAAAAATACGGCGATTCGGGCGAAGAGCTAGTACCAGACAGCATAATTTTAATAGAAGATTCAAGCGAATTGGCCGCCATATGCGAGAGCTTCAGCGATGAGACTTACATTACCGTTGATACGGAATTTATGCGCGAATCAACCTATTGGCCTATACTTTGTCTGGTTCAGATCGCCGGCAGCAAGTCGGCTGCGGTGATCGATGCTATGGCGCCGGGCATCGACCTAGACCCCCTGCTGCGGCTTTTCAAGAACCGCAATATTCTGAAGGTCTTTCACGCAGGCCGTCAGGATCTAGAAATATTCTATTATCTGATGGGCGAACTCCCCGCCCCGGTGTTCGATACCCAAGTTGCCGCCATGGTCTGCGGCTTCGGCGATTCGGTCGGTTATGACACGCTGGTGGCCAAACTGACGCGCGCCAAGATCGATAAATCGTCCCGCTTCACCGACTGGTCGGCACGACCGTTACGCCCCCGCCAGATTGAGTACGCCATAGGTGATGTCACACACCTGCGCACCGTTTATGAAAAGCTAGCCGCCTTGCTCCATGAAAACGGCAGGGAGAGCTGGTTGGCGGAGGAAATCGATACCCTAACCAAGCCTCAGACCTATGACCCCGACCGCAGGAAAGTCTTTCAGCGCATCAAGACGCGGGTCACAAGCCCCCGCGTGCTAGCGGTCCTGCGTGAAGTAGCCGCCTGGCGGGAGGAAGAAGCTCAGACCCGTAACCTGCCTCGCAATCGATTGTTGCGCGATGAGTCATTGCTGGAAATTGCCCACCATGCCCCGAAAACAGTTGACGACCTGGCCCGAACACGCGGGCTTGGGCGGCGGATGGCGGACGGCGATACCGGCCAGCGCATTCTTGCTGCAGTCGCCCGCGGCGTCGCGGTTCCTAACGATGAATGTCCGCAACCACCAGCTGGCCATGATCGCAATCGCGACCGCGGTCCAGTTACCGACCTTCTGAAAGTGCTATTGAAGCTACGCTGCTCCGACGCTGGTGTTGCTCAACGGCTGGTAGC
>CAUZNJ010000019.1:0-15275 GCA_963580965.1 Alphaproteobacteria bacterium
CACCGATGCGCGACCGGGGCAATGGCCTCGCCGCCATCGCCCTTGCTAGACGACAAGGGCTATCGCACAGCCCGGGATGGGCGGCAAGAATCCCTGAAAGAGATACGGGGAAAAGGTGGACAAACGCGCCACGTGAGCGTGGCACGGCAGTTGAGTTGATGTGGTACGCAAGCACTGTCAGGAGAATGCGGAAAAATATAGAGTAAGCGAAGCTTACCGCACGCACAACGGCGACGGTGTGGTAACATTGATCAAGGAAGATAGCTTTGACGACTTTGCGAGTACGATGGGAATGACGAACGATGCAGTTGCTTGATAAACGCGCTTCGGTCCCCGCCGCACCGCGCTACAAAAGCCTGATCGAGCATATCGAAAAGGCTATATCGTTTCGCTTCGTTGATGGCGAGGTTCCGATCCGTCTTGCGGTCACGTCGATGGATGACGGCCAGTATAATTGTGAAGTCGGCTGTCTGGTAGGCGCCGACCGCAACGTGCACAAATCAATCTTTGACTTTCGGCGACGGGAAGCAAAAAACGCCGATCGGTTCAATGCGGTCTTTCTGGTGCCGACCGGCATTGGAGCTGAAGTCGGCGGCCATGCCGGCGACGCTACGCCTGCGGCGCAATTGCTTGCGTCCGTTTGCGACCGTTTGATTACCCATCCAAACGTCGTCAATGCGAGCGACATCAACGAAATGCCGGCAAACGCGTTCTATGCCGAAGGCAGCGTAATCTGCCGCCTACTGATGGGCACGGCAGGCCTCAAACCAAGCCGTGCCAACCGGGTCCTCGTCGTCATCGATGAGCAGCCGGACGAGATGATCGAAAACCTCGCTCTCAATACTGTTGAAGCGAGTCGGGCGACTCTCGGCTTGGACTGTGTCGGGATCTATCGACTCGACCCGCCCCTCGTGCTGACCGCGACCTACTCCGATTCTGGGCGCGCTGTAGGTGAAGGACATGGCATCGACCGGCTGTTCAATCTGCTAGACGCAAAACGGGACGAATACGACGCGGTTGCGATCTCGTCCATGGTCGCCGTCCCTGAAGGCTATCACGATGCGTATTTTTCCAGCGACGGTGCGATGGTCAATCCGTGGGGCGGCGTTGAAGCCATGTTGACCCACGCTGTCTCGCAGTATTTCGACGTCCCTTCCGCCCACGCGCCAATGATGGAGGCGCGCGAAATTCTCTTCGCCGACGCGGGCCGGGTTGACCCCCGCATGGCGGCGGAAGCGATCTCATCATCTTTCTTCTATTGTGTCCTCAAGGGCCTCAACAAAAGCCCGGCGATCGTATCCGACAGCGCAACGAAGCGTGCAGCTAATGCTATTACCGCAGAGGACATCTCTTGCCTGGTTCTGCCGGATGGCTGCATTGGATTGCCAACACTGGCGGCGCTTGAACAAGGCATCCCCGTCGTCGCCGTTCGCGAAGGTAAAGGGTTGATGGCCAACGATCTCACGCAGCTCCCGTGGCGGCAGGGCCAATTGACGATCGTCGAGAACTATTGGGAAGCCGCCGGCGTCCTTGCCGCATTGCGCGCCGGTATCGCGCCCAGCGCGGTACGCCGCCCCTTCGCCAAGTTGGAACCCGAGACATGGGGAGAAACCAGGACGGCACCCTATTCTGAGGTAGCCTCCATCATCCGAGGCAAGTCGTAGCGGTTCCACTCGTTCGGAGCTCCCCGTTGGTTGGCGCTGTTAGCGCAGAACCGGTCTCTGAGTGGCTGGTGCATGGCTCAATTTAGCTGCCAACTGGCGTCAGTCCGAGAGCGCAGCTTATCTGCCGCTTGAAGGCGTCTCGACCCCAGCAATTGGTAGGGGTATCTATCGCTACCCAATCGAAGAGGCGACGGAGGTTGCCTTTGAAATGACCCCTGCCGACATCTCCACCGCAAAGAACCTTGTCCGTGAATGCGTCCGTAAGAACTACAAAGGGTGTTGAGTAGAACCTAACCAAGTGCCCGATAGACACTCGTCCGACCTATTCCCAGTTCCTTTGCGTTGAAGGAGCACGGCAATGCGAATTGGCGCGTGAAGGAATGGGGCGGGCATTGCATGCGGGGGGTGTGATGGGTATGTTCTCGGCTATTATTTATATGAGAAAAAACCGATGATTCTTGTTCGATGGATTCTGGGGCGTCTGGTGCTGGGTTACGACTTGCTGACCCGGAAGAAGCCGGTAAAGCGCAATGCGGCGGCCCAAAAGGCACTTGACGAAAAGACGCAAAATTTTTCCTTATACCAGTTCAATGCCTGCCCGTTTTGCGTGAAGGTTCGCCGTCAGATCCGGCGTCATGCGCTGAATATCGAGTTGCGCGACGCGCGCAATGACGAGACGCATAAACGGGCGCTGATTGATGGTGGAGGGCAGCACAAGGTGCCCTGTCTGCGCATACAGAACGCAGCGGGGGACGATACCTGGCTTTATGAATCTGACGACATCATTTCTTACCTCGGCCGGGAACTGAAACTCGCCGATCGTCAAATCTAGGTCTTTTTGCTAAAGGTTCTGTGCTTCAGCGATCTGGGTAGGTGTCATTTTGCCCTCCCCACTATGCCTGCTTGGAGTGCTCTGCCTCTAAAGCTAGATTCACGGGATATCAACAGTGGTTTTCTGAGCCTGCCGCAGCAGCAGAGGCGTCGAAGCGCGTGGGGCTGATGCTGTCCAAAATGATTGGGAAGGCGAGGCAAAGTGGCGGTACATTTTGGAGGCAATAGACGAATTACAGGTGACAAAGCTACCAGATGGATGGGGCTGTTCTAAAATAACGAGCTTACTTCTGCTACTGCGTCTGCTTTTTACCTAACTTCGGACTAGCTGAGCATCCTGGCGAGTAAGCACAGCCTGCGCTCGGGGCATATTCTTATTGGGGCTAAGACCATCAATGTGCTAATAATAGCTATCAGAATACGTCCTGGGGGACGTTCAGAAAAATGCAGAAAGTATTGAAGAATGATAGATTTTTACACTTGGACAACCCCAAACGGGCGTAAGGTCTCGATCATGCTGGAAGAGACCGGGTTGGAATACACCCCCCATGAAATCAACATCATGGAGGGCGATCAGAAAGCCCCGGAATTCATCAAGATCAGCCCAAATGGTAAAATTCCGGCGATTGTCGATGGTGATGTGACGTTGATGGAATCCGGCGCCATTTTGATTTATCTGGCGGAAAAAACCGGTCAGTTCATGCCGACCGACAAACAAGGACGTTTACGCACCTTGGAATGGCTGATGTGGCAAATGGGCGGCGCTGGCCCCATCCTGGGACAGGTCCATCACTTCGTAAAATACAATCAAGGCAAAAGCGCCTACGCCGAGGAACGCTACCTTACAGAAGGAAAGCGTCTCTACTCGGTGTTGGACGCGCGTCTCGCTGATAACGAGTATATGAACGGCGTGGGGTATTCCATCGCAGACATGGCTACTTGGCCATGGATTGCGCGCTTCGATTGGCAAACCATCGATCCGAACGATTACCCTAACGTCAAACGTTGGTATATGAATTTGGCCGGCCGGGACGCGGTTAAACGGGGTTGGGATGTGCCGCGCTCGACCCAGGAAATGCCTATTCCCTGATCCGCGCTTGGTTTGGTGAACGGATTTCGAAAGACCCAGTACAACTTCGCATGGGTGGCGCCGGCATTGTCAGAACAAATTGGCCTGAAGTAGGGAAGGTGCGTCCTTAGCCTCGACGGATAAGAATTCTGTCATTGCCTACCAGCGAATACCAGGTGGCGCGGCAGCGTCTTGTCAGAACCTAAGCCGTGGCAAGTTCCGGTGGCGTCTTCGGTGGCGGGGCCGTGGGCGGAAGAATTCCGTCTCGCCGGCTCCATCCGGATTCCACGTGATACTCGATGAACTCACGCGACATCTTGCGGATGCCTGGGACCTTAAGCCACAGGCGCAGCAGGTGGCGCTTGCGCTCTGGCTCGTCGTGATCGACGAAAGTGGTGCGCGAGTGCACGACCAGGTGGTTGTTGCAGATCTGTATGTCGCCTTCCTGGAACCCCATGTCGAGGGCCACGCCGTCGCGATTGGCGACCTCTGCGATGAAATCGAGCGCCGCTTCTTCTTCGTTGGTCAGTGGGTCGTTCAGCTTCACCCGCGCTTCATTGATGATCGAACGCACGAAGCGGATGCTTATCTGCCCTTCCGTATTGCTGAAGACCGGGATGGGCCCAGAGATCGGCGGGAGGAAGGGTGGGTTCTGGCCGCGTCGGTGATAGCGAAAGCCGCGTGTCAGCACCGACAGGTATTCAGGGTGTTCGGCGAGCACCGTGTTGAAGATCGTCATGCCACTGGCCAGGGTCGAAATGCCGCCTTCCTTGGCGGTGCGCAGGCATAAGAGTCCGACCACATCACAAGGGTCGCAATGAAATCCTAAGGCGGCCTTAGTGCGGTAGCCACGAGTATTCATCTGGGAATAGTCGTCGCCGACGTCGCGGACATGGCCAATAAGGTGACCTTCCGAATTCTGCGGAATGACTTTACCCATGTGCAGGCCCATACCGTGGTAGACCATGCCGAGTTCGTCGTCGGTATAGTTCTCCCGCGGTAGGCCACGCATCAGGCCAAAGCCGCGCTTGATTACGTCGTTGGCCATAAAATTCTTGAGGAATCCAGAGAATGTAGGGAACGGAAAATCGGTCTTTGTCAGGGTCTGGATCGTGCGCCCGTTCATGCGCAGGCCCTGGACGGCATCGTCGATTTCCGCCAGGTGGTCCGGTTTCAGATGACTCAGCCATACCTGGTTCTTCGACATTTCGGCGCCAGTCCAGGCGCTTTCGTCGGTCACCGGCGTGGTTGGAATGCCATGATCTTTGGTCGTCATAGAACGCCTCCTGTATCGCGTGGTATGACGCTATTACGCAACGGCGCCTAGATTACACCTGCCCGGCGCGGGCGGGCAATAGCTAGCCGGCCCGTCCATCACAGACATTCTCTGTCGGAACTTTTGTATGAGAAACCTAACAGCAGCGACCTGCCTGACCCTTGCCGTGCGTTCCTTGGCCTTTTTCTTGGCTCCCCCGCTAGGGGATGTAGGCGAGAGTAATTGGTTTGGCAAAACGATTAGCGCGGGCGGTTTGGGGCATAGATTTGTTGTAACTCTACCCGCTTATATTTCAGGAGCAGAAACGATTACCCTTACTCAACCTAGCGGGGAAGGTAAATTTATGGGCCTGTCGGTAGTGGCCTCCTTGTATGGAAGTCAGCTAGGATTGATGACACTTACGAACTCTGTGCCCCATAATAAAGCATGCTGACATGCTTTGCCTCGGCGAAAAACAGCCACCGTTCGATGACCACGCCAAACGAGACGCAGATCGCCGCGGCCAGCGTGCCAGGGACGGCGACTGCCGGGGCGGCTTGGCTGGTTAGCAGGGTTAGCGCAAACGGTATCGCACAATAGCCCAGGAAGGCGAGGCGCCGCAGTTTGAGCGAATGCCTGCGTGCGATTGAGAAGCCCATTTCGCGCTGTACAAAGGTCTCCGTCATCGTCGGGTTATCGAGCAGACGGACCTTGCCGATATTACCTAGGCCGGTGGCACTTTCGGGCGTAGACGCGCCAGGGGTTAGGTCGATTGTGCGCCAGTAGGACCGTTTGAGGAACATTACGAGCAGCAGGCCTATAGCGACGATGGCGGCCTGCACCGGCGTCTGATAGCCGAAAACCTGGGCCAGTGCGTGAAACCACACCGACCCGGTTAGAAGCGCAAACGAGAGATAGACCGGCACCGTGCGCTTATTATGCCAGGCGCTGATCGTGCGCAGTGTGGCGTAAATCATGGCGGTTGCATGAACCGTGAGTACGCAAAGCAGTGCAAGTGCGACGGCGAACAGCCCGAACGGGCCCTCGAGCGATCCTTCGACGATCCAGCTCCAGGCAGTCAGGGCCAGCGGCACGTAGGTTGCTACCGCCAGCACGCCTTCGCGCGATAGCCAAGACGATTTCCACTGGCTTAAAGCTCGCCATGCGCGTTCCGGATGGCCAAGGTGCGCGGTCGAGGACAGCAGGCCGCCGGTAATCAGCACCGTGCCGAGCCCAAACCCGATGGCACCGAACCACGGGTCAAGCTTCACGCCGTTCAGCACGCCAAACAGCGCCATCATTGTGATTAGGCCGTAGCCTGCGCCGGATGCGGTGGTAAAAAAGATGACGGAATAAGCTGGATGCATCGAATTCGTCCGTTAGCGCGACAATGCGCGGTCGACCCAGCGCAGAAATTTCCCCGATCCTACGGCCGAGCCCGGTGTGTCCTCGGTCGCTACCCGCGACAGGGCCGCGCCAACGCCCGACGTGCACTGGTTTTTCTTGGTGGCGCGGGGCGGCAGGTAGCGGTTGACCGGTTTGTAGCCCATCTCGGGCATCAATTCATAGCCGCCCCGATCGGCGACAAGCTGGGAGACACCTGAATTAGGATCCCCGAGATCGCCGAAGTGCCGGGCACTGGCCGGGCAGGTGGACACGCAGGCCGGAACACGCTCGTCCTCCGGAATATTCTCGTTATAGATCCGGTCTATACACAGGGTACATTTTTTCATTACGCCGGCATCGGTGTCATATTCACGTGCACCATACGGGCAGGCCCAGGAGCACAGCTTGCAGCCGATGCAGACGTCTTCGTTGACCAGCACGATGCCGTCGGCTTCACGCTTGTAGGACGCACCGGTCGGGCACACGGTGACGCAGGCGGCATCTTCACAATGCAGACAGGAGCGCGGGAAATGAACCGTTCGGCTATCCGTGCCTTCGCCCGCCTCGAATGTATGAATACGGTTGAACCACACGCCGTTCGGGTCTGTGCCGTAAGGATCGTTATCCGGCAGCGGTGCCGAGTGTCCGCCGGTGTTCCATTCCTTGCAGTTCACCGCGCAGGCGTGACAACCGACACAGGTATCCAGATCGATGACGAGGCCGAATTTGACTTCCTGTCCCTCGGGTTTGCGCGCGGGCAGCTGGGTCATGAATTGTCTCCTTTGCCCGGGTCTTTTGCGAAGCGCTTCGGCTTGAAGCGTGCGCCATAGCGCAGAATGCGCTGGCCGATAGATGCGTTATTAGTGGATGGCTGAGCCGCGAATTGCGGCAGAGTGATTTCTTCTTCGTCCTCGGACTTTTCGATGCGCACCCGCAGGTCATACCATGCGGCCTGGCCGGTCACCGGATCGGAATTCGAATAGCGGAACCCGCTTTCCTTGGGCGGCAGCAATTCAGAAATTACATGGTTCAGCAGGAAGCCTTTTTTGGCTTCGGGCGAGTCGGGATCGAGATTCCACGCGCCGGAGCGTTTGCCGATGGCGTTCCACGTCCATACCGTGTTGCGTTCCACGCCTTCCATCAGGCGGACCTGCACCTTGATGCGGCTGTGATGGCTGATCACCCAGACCCAGTCGTCATCTTCGATACCTTCGAGTTCCGCTTGGAAACGGTTCATGTATAGCCGGTTGCTGGTATGGATTTGGCGCAACCACGCATTCTGTGAGCCCCATGAATGGTACATCGCCATCGGCCGCTGGGTGATGGCGAAGAACGGGTACTTATCTTCGCCGCCATCATGGGATTCGAACGGGCGATACCATGTCGGCAGCGGATCAAAGTAGGCTTCGACCCTCGCCTTGTGTTCGTCGGGCGGCGTGATTTTGCCATGACCGCGCGCGGCCAAACGAAACCGCTGCATCGGTTCGGAATACACCTGGAGGATAATCTGGTCGGGGGATCCAATCCAGCCCATGCTTGCCGCATATTCCAGATAATCGCGGTTGGCGTGTTTGAAATAACGCTGATTTTCGGGGAATTCGTGGCTCCAGAAACAGCCGTTTTCGATATAGCGGTCGAGCTGGTTCGGGTTGACCGCGCCAGTGCCGTGGCTATCGCCATTCTCGCCTCGCCAACCGGCGAGCGTGCCGATGCCTGGCGTGCGTTCGTGGTTCACCAGATAATCGGAATAGCCGCCGGGATATTTGGGCGAGCCGTCTTCATTGGTCAGGCCGGGCAGGCCGATACGTGCTCCGAGATCGATCAGCACGGTCTGGAACGGCCGAACGTCCCGGTCGGGTTCGACTACCGGCTGGCGGATCGCATCGGCGGGTCCGTTAGCGCTGCAGATCGGTCGATCGAGCATCGAGACCGCGTCCCAGCGTTCAAGATAAGTGGTGTCCGGCAGGATAATATCGCAATAGGGGACGGTCTCTGACCAGAACGCATCAGAATAGACGATGAAGGGAATTTTATATTCCCCTGTCTCCTCGTTACGGTCGGTAAGCATGTCCATCACGCCGGATGTGTTCATCGACGAATTCCACGCCATGTTGGCCATGAACATGAACAGCGTGTCTATAGGATAGGGGTCTCCCTTCCACGCATTGGTGATAACCATATGCATCATGCCATGGGCGCTGATCGGCGCTTCCCAGGAAAAAGCCTTGTCGATGCGCTGGGGTGTACCATCGGCATCGACCAGCAGGTCTTCAGGGCCGGTTGGGAAGCCAAGCGGCGGTCCCGGCAGCGGCGTGTTCGCGTTGACCTGATTTGGCCGGCCGGCGGGTTTCTGCGGCGGCGGGCAGGGGCGCGGGAAAGGCGGCTTATAGCGGAACCCGCCCGGTACATCGATGGTGCCAAGCAGCATTTGCAATAGATGAATCGCGCGGCAGGTATGGAAGCCGTTCGAATGCGCGGAAATACCGCGCATGGCATGCATTGCGACCGGACGGCCAATCATCTTGTCCTGCTTACGCCCGGCCCAGTCGGTCCATTCGACGTTAAGCACGATTTCCTTCTCGAACGCGGCCTCGGCTATCTCGGCGGCAATTCGGCGGATTTGATTTGCGGCGACGCCCGATTTTAGCGCTGCGGCTTCCGGGCCGTAATTAATATTCATATAACGGTCGGCCATCAGCAGGAATGACGGCACAACTTTGCGCCCGTCATCCAGCGCGTATTCGCCGACCACTGCGGGCGCAACACCGGCAAGACGCGCATCGGCAATCTTGCCGGTGTTTTGGTCCCAGCAAAGTGGTTCGCCGTCGGCGCCGCGGGCGAATAATCCATCATCATCGGCGCCTGAATCTTTGATCACCAGCCACGGCGCATTAGTGTAACGCACCAGATAGTCAAGATCGATTTTATCGGCGTGGAGCAGCTCGTGGATCAGCGCGAGCACGAATGCACCGTCGCTGCCGGGCCGTACACCGATCCATTCATCGGCAATCGCCGAATAACCCGTCTTGACCGGATTGACCGACACGAATTTCGCGCCGCGCGCTTTTAGGGTCGATAGGCCCATCTTGATCGGGTTTGAATCGTGGTCCTCGGCAACGCCGAACATCATAAAATATTCGGTTAGTTCCCAGTCTGGCTCACCGAATTCCCAGAATGATCCACCGATGGAATATAGCCCGGCGGCTGCCATATTCACCGAACAGAACCCGCCATGGGCGGCATGGTTCGGTGTGCCGAATTGGCTCGCCCACCAGCCGGTCAGCGCCTGGCTCTGGTCGCGCCCAGTAAAGAAGGCAAGTTTTTTTGGGTCGTCTGCCCGGATTTTTTTCATTCGGTCGGCGACAATGGTCAGCGCTTCTTCCCATTCGATTTCCTCGAACTTGCCCGATCCGCGCTCGCCGACGCGGCGCAGCGGCTTGGTCAGCCGGGCAGGCGAGTAATGCTGCATGATGCCGGCACTTCCCTTGCCACACAGCACACCTTTGTTGATCGGATGGTCCTTGTTGCCCTCGATATAGCGAATTTCACCTTCACGCAGGTGAACCTTGATGCCACACCGACACGCACACATGTAACAGGTGGTGGTTTTGGTCTCGTCGCCGATTATGGGAGAGAGATCGATGCGTTCCTGCGGGTTGAGGAAATCGCCTAGCATGGCAGATATACGTCCATTTAGATGCTTGTGGGAGGCTGAAAAGGCCTCATAAAATTAGGTTAGAAATCATTTAACGTCAAATAGCGCATTTGACCCAACCCATTGCGCGCTGTGCATACCTTTGGAACGTGATTCTTGTTTTCGTCAGATTAGGAAAACGGCTGAACCAAAGGGAGGGAAACGTAAATACACCCCGAAATAGTATGTTTTTCTGACGATAAAACGAATTCGGTGTCCTATATCGTATACGATCCAGAGATGATGCAGCTGGCAATTATCAACCCCGTGCTGGATTACGATCCCATCTGGGGCTGCTATTTTCCAGGCGGCGAGACGATGCAGCTTTATACCTCGCTGCAGAAAATGCTCGAACTGTCTGAAGATATGCGACTTTTGCTATCGGCAAGCAACCCGAGCTTGCTGGTTGTTGAGACTGTCAGCGCTTTAAGACGGTGTATTTTTAGCGCCATAACATCTACCCATTATTCTATCCATATTTTTACGTGGATTGTACGGGATATGTATTGATGTGGATAGACAAAGAGGGAGTATTATTGTTATTAAACAAAGGGTTTTGGGGCCCTATTGGATTCTATCAAATAATAGGTAGGCGGGCTCATTTCCTCCGTCATTTATTATAATTAATTACCTGGTATTATTAGAGAAATAATTTTCGGTAATATTTGGTACCAGAGTTAGTCCCACACTTTGGTCGGGTTAAGGGCGAGTCTATCGATTAACGCCGCCCACAAGAGACAGAGGTTTGATAGCATGCAGACTGACCACCCCTGCGCCGAATGGTCCGGCGTGATGTTCAACCTTATGCGCGATGCGGGGATTGATCTATTCGCCCATGTGCCCGATGCAGGAAACGATTGCCTGATCGCCTTGGCCCAGACCCATAACGATATCCGGACCGTCCTGTTGACGACTGAAGAAGAGGGTGTTGCCATCTGTGCGGGAGCAGACCTTGTTGGCAAGCGGGGCGTCCTGTGCTTGCAATCGAGCGGACTCGGAAACTGCATAAACTACCTATCTCTTGCCAAGGGAGGCCGATTTCCTTTGCTCATGATGATCTCAATGCGGGGCGACTACGGCGAAGAAAATCCCTGGCAGTATCCCATGGGCCAAGCAACCGTGACGCTGCTGCAGACCATGGGTGTACTTGTCTTCATGGTGGAAGATCGTGCAGGTCTCGAAAAGGCAGTCTCGGCCGCGATCGCTGCCTCGGGCAAGGGGGCCCAGGCAGCGGCCATCGTATTGAGCCAGAAGTTTCTCGGGGCAAAGGGGTTTTAGTCATGACGGTTACTGCAAAAGCCAATATCGATCGCCGTGAGATGCTTCCTCAGCTTTTTCCCAATTCCGAATCGTGGCTTTTTGTCAGCGGGCTTGCCGGAGCATCGAAGGATGCAGCCGCACTTACAAATGACGGTCCGAACCTTTTCACAATGGCGGGTGCTATGGGGTCTGCCGTCTCTATGGGACTGGGCGTGGCGATGTCCGCGCCTGAACGCAATATCGCTGTTATCAACGGGGATGGCGAGATGCTGATGGGAATCGGTTCGCTCATTACGGTAGCCAGCATACAGCCCCGGAACCTCACCATCGTGTGCGAGGACAATTCCATGCATGGAGAGACCGGTGGTCAGAGAGGACATACCGCCGACATTGCCGACCTTGAAGCCATTGCCAGGGGCGCGGGAATAACGTCGACCATGACGATTTCGGAGTCGAGCCAGGTAGCACAGGCCGCGGCGTTCATCGCTAATGAGCCAGGCCCAAAGTTTCTTGTGGTCCGCGTGCTGCCTACGCCGCCTTGCAACTTCAAGCGTAATCTAGATCTGGCGGCCTGCCGTCTCCGGTTTCAGGAGAAATTCCTGGCCAAGGCCTAGGAGCCCTACGTTGCCACGTCGATGAATTCTAACGCCTGGTGGTTGTAGAGCGTAAGTAAAAGATCGAGATGCTCAATTAGCTCGGGTGTATCATTTATGGTGAGGGCATCTTCTTTCATCAGGCTTAGGATGACGGCCAGGGCGGCATCATTTATCTCAAAAGTTTCACGATCAAAGCCAAGTTTATAGGTCCCCTTGGGCGACGGGGTGAGTGCAAACTTAACGTGGGCGGGTTTGATCAGGGCGGCCCTTTCCTGAAGGGATTTTGTAAAGGATATTGGGCTAACCGTGTCATCGCGTTCGCTGTATTGTGCAATGTCTTCATTGCTTGAGCCGGTAAAAAATGCGGCTAGCCACTCAGAAAATGCGGGGGTGCACAGCGGCTTATCGAGATGGTTGCGCAGCGCCTCAACGGCATCGGTGGAGAGGGTGAAGCCTGAGCTATCTGCGCTCAACCCTTCCCCTACGTACCGGCGATCAAGTACGTCGTGGTCGGCGAGATGCTGGCCATAGGCACCATAAAGTTCAGATAATTTTGGGCCGAGAAAGCCAACGGAGAAGGTCAACGCGTCGTCAAGCGTGATGCCTTCGTGGGCGAAATGGGGGGGGATGTACAGGACGTCCCCGGAGGTAACCTCAACGGCATTGCCGTCGATGGGGTCTTTAAGGATTTTGAGGTCGATGCCGTCGATGCACTCTGCGCCGATGATGGGTTCGCAACCAATGGTCCAGCAGCGTGATCCTTGGCCTTGGATAAGAAAGACATGATAGCTATCGATGTGACCGCCGATGGTGCCGCCTTTGGTGGAGAAACTGACCATGATATCGTCCATCAACCAACGGGGGGCAAAATTGAACGCGCGCAATAACGTGGCGGTACCTGGGTCAAATTGCTCGACGTCTTGGACGAGCAGGCTCCAAGGGGGCTTCCCAGCGGTGTTGAAATCATCATGGGTGAATGGCCCAAATTGGCAGGCCCAGTTTTTCCGCGTGACTATGCGCGCGCGCGCGGCCTCCTCCATGGACAGCCCCGCAAGCTCATCTGGCGTGATTAGCCCGTCCATCACGGTTTGATCGATGGCGTTTCGAACAAGGAACGGCCGTTTATTCCAGTAGTACGCGTAGAAATCGACAATCGACGGCAGGGCGTCGAGAGCAGTAAGAGAAGTGGACATCACACGATCCAATATTGAGAACGTTGCTTTCTCTATTACATGGGCGGGCGGGATGCCTGTTTGTCAATCCGGCCCTTGATCGTGGGGGGTCGTCCATGGTGCTCGCGCAGCGTTGGCCCGGGCGGATACCGTTGCGCAATAAGATCGATTATAGCAGCTCAATGGGGATATCCATCTTGGGGTCATGACCTGCAGGGTTTAAATTTTTTTACGAACCCAGGCTATCACCCTTCACGCAGTAGAAATATGTTCAATTTATCATGCAAGTTTTTCTTATTATCAATCAAGCAATCCAGGGATTGGTCGGATGCTGCCACATCTACACATGCCGGTAGAAATGGTGCGATAATGGGGCCAAGCTACATCATCAATAATAATGAAACTGGAGAAAGCTATGGGAGTGAGACAGAAGAGTATTGAGATCAAGGGCCATGGCCACAACAGCCCGACGCCGATGGCCTGCCGCGTCGGCCCTATCCTGGCGACATCCGGGGTATCCGGTAAGAACGTTAAGACCGGGGTGATCCACAAAGATCCAGATCAGCAGACCAAGCATGCCTTCATCAACATGGCGAGTGTGATGAAGGAAGGTGGTATGGATATGGGCGACATCGTCAAGATGACCATCAATATTACTGACGAGACGTTCATAGACTCAATCGAAAAATACTGGACAAAAGCTTATCCTAAAAAGGCACAGAGTCCGGCAAGGCATACGCTGGTGCTCCCCTCGCCAATATGGTCACGGAATAATGGCGCTCGCATCCGTCTCGAAGCTCTGGCGGTCTCCAAGGACCTGAAGTAGCTGATCTTGCCCCCCCCCCCCGCATTGGGGGGGGAAGTCATTTACCAGACCGATGATGGTCCGGGGATGTACTTAAATCTCTCCAGCGCGTCCTTGCGTAGGGTAAAGCCAAGGCCTGGTCGGTCTGACGCATAGATGTCACCATTGGGACGGATGTCGAACGGCTCCTCGAATAGTTCATACATCATCGGCATATGTGCTTGGCTGACCTCAAGGATATGACAGTTGGGACAGTGCAGCGCGAGATGCAGGGAGGCAGCAAATAGCACGCCGTTGCTCCAGGCATGCGGTGCAAGGCGCACCTGATGGGCCGAGGTTATTGCGGAGATGCGGCGAATTTCTGTGTATCCGCCGGCCCGGCCAACATCGGGTTGGGCAATGTCGAGTGCTTGGTGGGCGAGCAGGTCCATGAAATCGAAACGGGTAAATTCCCGCTCGCCGGTGGCTATGGGGATTGATGTCGCCTGACGCACCAGTCGCAGGCCGGCATGGTCATCGGGGCTAATCGGTTCCTCAAACCAAGAAATATCGAATTCCTCGACCATCTTGGCGAGCTTGATGGACGTCGAAACATCGAGAGAACCATGGGCGTCGATAAAAAGCTCGACATCGGGGCCGATGCCGCGCCGCGCCGCTTTGATGCGCTGGATGGCCTTTTTGTATGAAAAACCGTCGTGGCCGACAACGCGCATCTTGACGGCGGTGAAGCCTTTGGCGGCGTATCCGGCCATTTCGTCTTCAGCCATTTCGCCCGCCGCCCAACCCCCCGAGGCATAGCCGCGCACATGGTCGCGGACAGCGCCGAGTGCCTTATAAATGGGAACGCCAAGCGCTTGAGCTTTGATGTCCCATACAGCAAGGTCGATTCCGGAAATCGATTCCATGATGACGCCACGGCGCCGCGATGGTTCTGGCGTTGCCCAACCCAGACGCACGGCATTGGGCGCTCGTGATCCGTTGTACATATACTCGAAGATGCGTTCGGAAAACATCGGGTCCATACCGATGATATCCGGCCCCAGTTCATGCTCGACGATGGCCCGGACAACCTCTGGATTTCCAAGCGCTGCGCCCAAACCGGTAAAACCCTCGTCCGTCTCGACAAGGATCAGTGATGAATCGTTTTTCATACGGGTGCCGAGGTCGCTTCGCTGGCGCCGTTCGGGCGGCACGGCATGGGACAGGGGGATGACTTTGACGCCAATGATCTTCATGGAACGTTGTCTCCTTATTGATAGGCTTGATTATCGATACCTTGCGCGGTGTCATCATGACTGGTCAATCTGTTGCTTCTGCATATAGCCCCTCGTCAAATGGCCAAGGCGTATTAAACTAGTGCCCGGTAAGTGCCGCAACGGTCCCCCGAGGGGTGGTAGCCCGCCGGCAAAATATAACGTGATTTAGGAGGAATGAAGATGGGTGCGCGGATAGCGATCATTGGAACAGGTGCGGTCGGGGGTTATGCCGGCGCGTATATGGCGCAGGCGGGCGAGGATGTAACATTTGTCGATTTTTGGCCCGA
>CAUZNJ010000020.1:0-15076 GCA_963580965.1 Alphaproteobacteria bacterium
ATGCCTAGGCGCTTGAATTCTTCGCGCTGAATATTGATCCAGTGATTGGCAAATTCGCGGCATTCACGTCGGAAGTCTGAGATTGGCACGTCGTCTTTATTCTTGCCGGCGTCGCGGTACTGCTCTTCGATTTTCCATTCAATAGGCAGGCCGTGGCAGTCCCAGCCCGGCACGTAGTTAGCGTCTTTGCCTGACATCTGTTGGGTGCGGTTGATGACGTCCTTGAGAATCTTATTCAGTGCATGGCCGATATGCAGGTGCCCATTGGCATATGGCGGTCCATCGTGGAGGATAAATTTGTCGCGGCCTTTGGCGTCATCACGCATAAGTTGGAACAGGTTCATCGTTCGCCAGCGTTCCAGCATTCGGGGCTCTAGTTCCCGCAAATTGGCTTTCATGGGGAATTCCGTGTGGGGCAGGCGAATTGTTGATTTATAATCGGCCGTCATTGAAACGCTCTTTTTTTGTTTAGTTTGAGAATCTCCGCCGTGGCAGGTTCCGGTCGTGTTTCCAAGAGAATTTGCCGCGCCTGATAGGCATCGGTGGCAATCTGTTGTTTCAGATCGTCAATGCCGTTGAATTTGAGTTCCGGGCGCAGATAATCGACAAATTCGATGCGAAGGGGCCGGCCATACAGATCTTCGTCGAAGTCGAAGATATGGGCTTCGAGAAGCGTGTCGGCACCGTCAAATGTCGGTCGGTTGCCGAAATTGGCAATACCATTAAGCCATTCCAGCGAAGCTTGGTCACCGTCATCGGAGACGACGGCCGCGCGAATGGCATAGACCCCCTGAGCCGGCCGCAAGTGGTCGCCAAGCGCAACATTTGCCGTTGGAAAGCCGATGGTTCGCCCGCGTTTGTTGCCATCTTGGACAACACCCTGAATAGCGTAGTGTCGACCGAGAATTGCTTCGGCGCCACGCGGGTCGCCATCCTGAAGTAGCTTGCGGATGCGTGATGACGAGTATGTTGTACCGTCAGCGTCCGCCTCTGCTGAAACGGAGGTAAAGGCAAATCCCATCTCCGCGCCAAGGCGCAATAGCAGCTCACAATTGCCGCGCCGGCCATGGCCGAACATAAAATCATAGCCCGAAATTACATGTCGGGCACCTAAACCACTGACAAGGACATCAGTGACGAAACTCTCCGCCGCGCGGTGGGAAAATTCCATATCAAAGGGCAGGACCACCAGACAATCGATACCAAGCTCGCCAATGTACCTTGCCTTGGCGGCGTCGGGGGTTAGACGAAAAGGCTCCTCATGGGGCGCGAAGACACTGCTAGGATGCGGCTCGAAGGTCAGCACCAACCAGGGGATGTCGCTCGCGCGGGCGACGTGCCCGGCTTTGCCGATAACCGCGCGATGGCCTTTGTGAACGCCGTCAAAATTACCGATGGCGACGGCGCTGCCTCGGAATGCCTCGGGCAAGTTTTCTATTGTGTCCAGGATGCGCATGGCGGCAAGAAACTGTCAGTGCCCCCCGATCTGGTCAAGGGTAAACCACTGGTCTGCAGTCCGCTGGAAACGCTTGGCCAGTGGACTGATGGTTAATGCGTTTCAGTTGTACTGTGGCACTAGAATGGCGGCGTCGCCGTCGATAACGCCCCGATCTCCGACAAAGTAGACCGTTTTCAGAGAGACAAAGTAGACCGTTTTCAGAGAAACGATAAGCTTTGCGTTATTCAAATTCGTTATAGTGACTACCGCCGTAACAGTATCGCTGACTCCAACAGGCGCTTTAAAACGCAGGTTCCGGGAGACGTAAATGCAACCAGGTCCTGGCAGGTTTGTGACTATCACCGTGGGGAAGAAACTCGCGGTCAGCATGCCCTGGGCGATGCGCCCCTCGAATATCGTCTCAGCAGCAAATTCGTGTTTCAGATTAGCCGGGTTATTATCGATTGGAATTTCTGCAAAAAGAATGATACCGGCCTTGGTGATGGTCTTGCCGTATATTTCGCTCATGCCAACGTGTGGTTCCTCGAAAGTATATCTGAAGAGTTTGCCCTTCGAGGGGCGGGACGATGACGGCTCCACGGGGAGGGCGGCGGCATCATTCATGTGCTATAATCTTTACGCTTCGCCTATGTGGCTTGACGTCGTAACGCGATGTATTTTTTGCGGTGCAATATAAAAATTTTGGTGCTTTTCGAAAAATGCACCTTGATGAGCGGCATACGACCAGCAATATTGCTTCTATGAATAGGGGAGCGCAAATTCCTCGGATGAAATCGAGCCAATGATTGGGGCTCGATTACCTTCATACTCTAACATTCCGTGATAGGAAGGGCTGCGAATGCCAAGAAAAATCATCATTGCCATTGTTGTCGTTTTGCTTAGTGGCGCGGCGTATTTTTTTCTCGGTTCGGGTTTTAAGGCCGATGCGCCTGCCCCACCTAAGTACAAATCAATGCCGTCTGTGGGGATGCCTGGACAGGCGGAAACCATGGAAAATTACGACCAAAATTGACGGAAACTATGGAACAACCGTAAGTTTGCTAAGTTCTAGCCGGATAGATAGGTACTGGGGCCGTTCGGACCGCCGATGTGGTGCGACAGGTTGCGCTAGAAACTCCTTCAGGCGGTGCGGTGCAGGTAAGCCACTCGTTGCTAATTGATTGCCCACCCGGTGCGAGGGGTGGCGCTGAAGCATAGAGAGTGACATTCAGTCCTTCTGTGGTCGCCACGTTACGGGTGGCGGCGGGGGGCGTAACTTTCTTGGCCTCTTGGCCGGCACGTTGTGTCCTTTTTTCTGCTATTCTTGCGCCTTTGGCGGTGTGTGGCCCTGTAGCACATGCGCTTTGGTCATCGCCTAGATGCGGCCTGGCATGGCGCAATGCCAGGCCGCTGTATAACCCTACCATCGCTCGTCTAGCGACGGATGATAGAGAGTAAGCGCATGGGTGGTTCCGTTTCGGGGGCTGATCAGGGCCGATGGAGTTTCTGGATTGACCGGGGCGGCACCTTTACCGACCTCGTTGCCCGCTGTCCCGACGGCGCAATCGTGACCCATAAATTACTTTCCGAGGCTCCTGACCGTTACGTTGATGCAGCACTTCAGGGAATCCGCGACCTGTTGGGGATTGCCGCCGGTTTGCCGATTCCAACCGCGCGTATCGAAGCGGTTAAGATGGGCACGACTGTTGCCACCAATGCGCTTCTCGAACGTAATGGAGAACGCACATTATTGCTGATTACACGCGGCTTCGGGGACGCTTTGCGTATCGGCTATCAGAACCGTCCACAGATTTTTGCACGCCATATCGTCCTGCCATCGATGCTCTATGAACGGGTCGTCGAAGTTGATGAACGCATTATGGCGGACGGTACCGTGCTTGCTGCGCCGGATACGAAATCTGTGCGCGCCGCCTTGGCGGCCGCCCGCCTCGCTGGCATCAACGCCGTTGCTATCGTTTGCATGCATGCCTATCGGTTCCCTGCTCACGAGCGGATGATTGCCCAATTAGCTCGCGAAGCGGGTTTCGGGCATGTCTCGGTTTCTCACGAGGTTAGTCCGCTGATGAAGCTGGTGTCGCGCGGCGACACCACGGTTGTCGATGCCTACCTGTCACCAATCCTACGCCGCTATGTGAATCGTGTCGCGGACGAACTCGGCGGTTCGCGGTTGATGTTCATGCAATCGAATGGCGGACTAACCGATGCTCGGCTGTTCCAGGGGAAGGACAGTATTTTGTCGGGCCCGGCGGGGGGCGTTGTCGGCATGGCGGAAACTGCGCGCATGGCTGGCTTCACCAAGGTCATTGGCTTCGATATGGGGGGTACCTCGACGGATGTATCCCATTTCGATGGCACTTATGAGCGCGCCTTCGAGACCCAAGTCGCCGGCGTGCGCATGCGCGCGCCGATGATGCGCATCCATACCGTCGCGGCCGGCGGCGGTTCCATCTTAAATTTTGACGGCTTGCGCTATCAGGTCGGGCCAGAATCTGCCGGCGCCGATCCAGGCCCCGCCTGTTACCGCCGTGGCGGGCCACTGACTGTCACTGATGCCAACGTAATGCTTGGCAAGATCCAGCCGAATTTCTTCCCCAGCCTTTTCGGTCCTGGCGGTGATGAACCGCTGGATGTCGAAGCAGTGCACCGTGGCTTCTCCGTACTCGCATCGCGCATCCACGAAGCAACCGGCGATCCTCGCACGACGGATCAGGTGGCGGAGGGATTCCTGACCATTGCAGTGGAAAATATGGCGAATGCCATCAAGCACATCTCTGTACAGCGCGGCTACGACGTGACCGAATACGTTCTTCAATGTTTTGGCGGCGCCGGCGGTCAGCACGCTTGTTTAGTTGCCGACGCGCTGGGTATGAAACAGGTAATGATTCATCCCCATGCTGGCGTGCTATCTGCCTATGGAATGGGTGTCGCAGATATCCGCGCCATGCGCGAGAAGTCGGTTGAGGCAGCGCTTGGCGATGGCATTACTGATAAACTCGACGCGATTATGGCACCGCTTGAAGCTGGGGTCGTCGACGAACTTTCCAGGCAGGGAGTCGTGGAAACACGAGTGACACTATTGCGGCAAGCTTACTTGCGATATGACGGTACGGATACCGCGATCCTGGTAGATGTGGCTAGCCGCAACGCCATGATAGCCGTATTCGAGGCGATCCATCGTCAGCGATTTGGATTTGTGATGCCGGGCCGGAACTTTATTGTTGAGGCTGTGTCCGTTGAGGGGATCGGTGCCACCGATGTCTCAGATGACCCAATCCTTGAACCCACGGAGAGAGAATCGCCGGCAAAACCCGTAGTCTCGATTAGCATGGTATGCGGTGGTGAACGCCTTGCTACACCAATTTATATGCGCAAAGACTTGAGCCTTGGCGATGCTGTCACTGGCCCCGCCATTATAGCCGAAGCTACTGGGACGACTATTGTCGAACCGGGTTGGCAAGCGGAACCCAACTCTCGGGGTCACCTGATCCTCACCCGTGTCGTGGCGCGACCGCATCTTATGGCCCTTGGCACCGTTGCTGATCCGGTCATGCTGGAGATATTTAATAACCTCTATATGTCGATCGCCGAACAAATGGGGGCGACGCTGGCCAATACCGCCTATTCGGTAAATATCAAAGAGCGCTACGACTTCTCTTGCGCCGTCTTCGACGCCGATGGGAACCTCGTCGCCAACGCACCGCATATTCCGGTTCACCTTGGATCAATGGGAGAAAGCGTTGCCTCGGTGCGGCGCGAACGCGGCGCTGGTATGCGTCCCGGTGACGTCTGTGTTGTCAACGCACCTTATAACGGCGGCACACACCTGCCTGATGTCACGGTGGTCACGCCGGTCTTTGACACGGCGGCGCACGAAATTTTATTCTGGGTCGCCTCGCGCGGACACCATGCCGACATCGGTGGTATCACGCCTGGTTCCATGCCATGCGATAGTACGAACATCGAACAGGAAGGCATTATATTCGATAATGCCTGGCTGGTGCGCGACGGGCGATTCCTGGAAGAGGAAACCGTAGCGTTGTTATCTTCGGGCCCTTATCCTGCACGAAACACGTCGCAGAATATCGCCGACCTGCGCGCCCAGGTAGCTGCCAATGAAAAGGGTGCTCAAGAACTACGCGGCATGGTAGGCCATTTTGGACTCGATATGGTGCGCGCCTATATGGGCCATGTCCAGGATAACGCCGAGGAATCAGTTCGCCGGGTCATCGACCAGTTGTCGGACGGCTCATTTGCAGGCGAAATGGATGACGGGGCTATCATTAAGGTTGCTGTTTCTGTTGACCATAAGTACCGCACCGCGACCATCGATTTTACGGGCACCTCGGGCCAGCGGGCCAACAACTTCAACGCGCCCTTCGCAGTTTGCCGCGCCGCCGTGCTCTATGTTTTCCGTACCCTTGTGGATAGCGATATTCCGCTGAACGCAGGCTGTCTGAAGCCTCTGAACATTGTCGTTCCTGACGACTGTATGCTGCGGCCCCAGCACCCCGCCGCCGTCGTTGCTGGCAATGTGGAAACTTCACAAGCTGTCACGGACGCCCTTTACGGAGCCCTAGGCTTGCAGGCCGCAGCCCAGGGCACCATGAATAACCTAACATTCGGCAACGCTTGTTATCAGTATTACGAGACCCTATGCGGCGGTTCTGGTGCTGGACCGGGTTATGACGGGACCGACGCTGTTCATACCCACATGACCAATACCCGCCTCACCGACCCGGAGGTTCTGGAGTGGCGCTTCCCGGTGGTGCTGGAATCTTTCGCCATCCGCTCTCGTTCGGGCGGCTCTGGACGGCACAGGGGCGGCAACGGGGTCGTCCGCCGGCTCAAATTTTTGGAGCAGATGACGGCGGTTATCCTATCGAGCCACCGCCGCGTGCCGCCCTATGGCCTTGAGGGGGGTGGTGAGGGCGCCCTCGGGGTCAACCGAGTTGAACGGGCAAATGGCACCATTGAGAATTTGTCCGGCACAGATAAAGCCGAAATGAATGTTGGCGATGTCTTCGTTATTGAAACACCTGGCGGTGGCGGCTACGGCAAAGCCTAACGGCATCGCCGCCGTTTCGGTGTTCTTATGGATCGATCCCTGGCATGCCGACAAAGCCGGGCAATGCCTTGATGCGAGAGATCCAGGCCTGGATACCGGCATAGCCGTCGAGCAGTAAATTGCCTTCGGGCGCTAGTGCCACATAGGGGAAGCAGGCGATATCGGCGAGTGTCGGCATTTGGCCAACCAGCCATTGCCGTCCTTGCAAGTGAGCGTTGATGATCTTCAGGCCAGCCTCTCCATGCGCCTGGGTCTCCTCCAAATTCCACGGCCGGTTGATGCGCACGACGGCACGCGAGCGCGCCATGCCGTAAAGGCATTCGTTTTCAGCGAAGGCCATCCACTGCATGATCTTCCCCATATGCTTGGGGTCGAGAGGCAGCCAGTCGGGGGCATATTTGAGTGCAATGTAGGTAATGATGCCTTGTGAATCCCAAACCGTCACATCGCCGTCGATTAAAGCCGGCACCTGGCCACGTGGGTTTATTTTGAGAAATTTCGGTGATTTTTGCTCGCCCTTCTGTAAATTGAGGGATGCAAGTTCATATTCAATGCCGGTCAAGGCCAAGAGAAGGCGGGCCTTGTAGGAATTTCCCGAAGCGGGGCCGCTGTAAAGCTTCATGCTTGAACCTCCTTAAAAGCGTGAATGTGAGTGTAGTTAGCGGTACCGAGGAGGCAATGGCGTGTTGACCTTGCAAGAGTGATGTTGGCCGGCTCCCAGCTTATTCTTGCTTCTGAAAGCCGGGCGAGCTTGCTAACGTTATCGGAGACAATGGGCGGACGGGCAGAATAGTGAATACCCTGACGAGCAATTCCAGTTGGCGGGCATTGGCACAACATGCGGAGCGCACGCGTGGACAACATATGCGTGACCTGTTCGCCAAAGACAGGGGGCGTTTCGAGCGCTTCTCCATACATCTCGATGGCATTTTCCTCGATTATTCGAAGAATCGCATCGATGAGGAAACAATGGCGCTGTTGCTGGAGCTAGCCAGGGAGCGTCGGGTTGAGGGCTGGCGTGACCGTATGTTTGGTGGCGGGCTGATTAACGTTACCGAGGGCCGCCCCGTCCTGCACACCGCGCTGCGCAATCGTTCAGGTCGGCCTGTGTTTGTCGGAGGCGTTGATGTCATGCCGGGTGTCAACGCAGTGCTGGCGCAAATGAAGACATTTGCCGATTCGGTCCGCTCGGGCACCTGGACCGGTTATACCGGTAAGGCCGTGACCGACGTGGTTAATATCGGCATCGGCGGGTCAGATCTTGGCCCGGCAATGGCTGTCGAGGCGTTGACGCCGTACCAACGTGACAATCTTCAAATCCATTTCGTCTCCAATGTCGATGCCACCGACATGGCGGGAACCTTAAAGGGGCTGAATCCTGAAACCACCCTATTTTTGGTCGCCTCCAAGTCCTTTACCACTCAGGAGACCATCACTAACGCTCGGACGGCGCGGTCGTGGCTTACCCATGCGCTGGGGAATGACGCCGTCGCCCGACACTTCGCGGCATTGTCGACCAATGCTGAGGCGGTCGCGGGCTTTGGCATCGATACCGCTAATATGTTCGTCTTTTGGAATTGGGTTGGTGGACGCTATTCGATGTGGTCCGCTATTGGGCTTTCCATCGCCATCGCCATCGGCTTCGAGAAGTTCGAGGATCTGCTGGCTGGCGCCCATGCCATGGATGAGCATTTCTGTAATCAGCCGCTAGGCACAAACATGCCTGTCATCTTGGCCTTGCTTGGCGTGTGGAACATTAATTTTCATGGTGCTGCGGCGCATGCGGTGCTGCCCTATGATCAATACCTGCGGCGCCTGCCGGCGCACTTGCAGCAGGTCGATATGGAAAGTAACGGCAAGGGCGTTACTCACGATGGCAAAGACCCTGGCGCCGAGACTGGCCCTGTTATTTTTGGGGAGCCCGGCACTAACGGTCAGCACGCTTTCTATCAATTGATCCACCAAAGCACGCGTCTTGTGCCTGCTGACTTCATTATCTGCGCAGCAAGCCACGACCCAACCGGCGATCATCATCCCACCCTGCTCGCCAATGCGCTGGCCCAAACCGAGGCCCTGATGCGGGGCCAAACAAAGGCAGAAGCTCTGGCAGACCTCAAGGCTACCGGCATGGGTGATGAAAAGGCTACCGCGCTAGCCCCGCACAAGGTCTTTACCGGCAACCGACCGACTAACACCATCGTGCTTGATCGGTTGACGCCCCATGCTCTCGGTGGGTTGATTGCACTTTATGAGCACAAGGTCTTCGTCCAGGGGGTAATCTGGGGCATCAATTCTTTTGATCAGTGGGGGGTCGAACTGGGTAAGCAGCTTGCCCATGTTATCCTTCCCGAATTGACCGGGGAGACCTCGGCGAGGCCTCATGACGCTTCAACATCTGGGCTTATCGCCCTTCTCAAGAATCTAGGCCCCGGTTCTTGATAAATTTTTTGTCACCTCTTTGCGCGATTCTGGCCAAGGGGGAGGGGGCTCATATTCATAGTCATGGTAGTATGCGCTTGATCGAATCGCCTGCTGGCACGCAACTGTAACTGGCCGCCGCTCATGACCATCCGTATGTTGCCCGAAACTCTTGTCAACCGCATTGCCGCTGGCGAAGTGGTCGAGCGCCCGGCGTCTGCTGTTAAGGAACTGGTCGAGAATAGTCTGGATGCAGGCGCGCGCCGTATCGAGGTGATTGTCCGCGACGGGGGTCAGTCTCTTATTTCCGTTGCTGATGATGGCGCCGGGATGATGCCCAAAGAGATGGAGCTGGCTGTGCAGCGCCACGCTACGTCCAAACTGCCGGGCAATGATCTCACTGCCATTGCTACGCTGGGCTTCCGCGGTGAGGCCCTGCCATCCATTGGTGCCGTCAGCCGTATGCGTATTGTCAGCCGCTCGGCCGATGCTGATTCTGCTTTCTCCCTGACCATTGAAGGCGGGCGGGTTTCCGAATCGCGTCCCGATGCCCACCCCCAGGGGACGCGGATTGAGGTAAGGGATTTGTTCTACGCTACCCCGGCGCGGCTCAAATTTCTCAAATCGCCACGGGCCGAACAGGGGCATGTTCTTGATTGCTTGCGTCAGCTTGCCATGGCCCATCCTGAGGTTTCTTTTTCCCTGTCGGACGGCAGCCGCAGCCTGCTCGACCTTGCCTCTGCCCAGGGCGAGTTGTTCGCTGCTCGGCTCGACCGGCTATCGTCCATTATGGGCCGGGACTTTGCCGATAATGCACTCCCCGTTGATTCTATACGTGAGGATATACAACTGACTGGCCATATTGGCCTGCCAACTCTGAACCGCGGCAATTCCCAGTTCCAGTACCTGTTCGTCAATGGCCGCCCGGTACGCGACAAGTTATTATTCGGTGCGGTGCGCGGCGCCTATCGGGATTTTTTGGCAAGCGACCGCCATCCCTTGCTGGCTCTGTACCTTACCGTTCCGACGGCTGCGGTTGATGTCAACGTTCACCCGGCTAAGTCTGAGGTGCGTTTTCTCAATCCCGGACTCGTGCGCGGCCTAATCGTTGGCGCCCTCAAGCACGTGCTCGCCGATGCGGGGCATCGTGCCTCGAGCACCGTTTCGGCGGCGGCACTCGGTGCACTGCGTCCCCATGATGGCGCTGAGGGCCCGGTTCTAGGCCAAACATCCTATGCCTTCCGGCCGTCGGATAGCCTGCGCGATGCCGTGCGGGCTTGGCATGCGCCGTTATATGGCCAAGCGGCGCCGCCGCAAGCACGGCAGACGGATACGGAGATTATTCCTTCACCGGTGACAACCGATTACCCCCTCGGGGTGGCTCGCGCCCAAGTGCATGCCACTTATGTTGTTGCACAGACGACGGATGGCATCGTTATCGTCGATCAGCATGCCGCTCATGAACGCCTTGTCTACGAGCGCATGAAAAAAGCCCTGACCGCGAGCGGCGTCGCCCGCCAGGGCCTGTTGATCCCCGAGATAGTGGAATTGGATGTCGAAGCGGCACGCCGCCTATGCCTGCGGGCAGAAGAATTTGCCGAACTCGGTCTTGTCATCGAACCTTTCGGAGAGGGTGCCGTGGCGGTGCGCGAAACGCCAGCGATGCTTGGCGAGATGGATGTTGCCGGCCTCGTCCGTGACCTTGCTGATGAAGTTATGGATTTTGACCAAGCCCTGGCGCTCAAGGAACGCCTCGGCGATGTCTGCGGCACTATGGCCTGCCATGGAAGTATCCGCGCCGGCCGTTACCTCAACGCCGTTGAGATGAATGCCTTGTTGCGAGAAATGGAGGTCACTCCTCACGCCGGTCAATGCAACCATGGCCGCCCGACCTATGTCGAACTTAAGCTTGCCGACATTGAAAAGCTATTTGGCCGGCGGTAGGCAGAATACATTGCGAAAAAAGAATCTGCGCATAGCCGGAGTTTTCGTTATGTTTTCATGGCAGGGCGTTTAATTGATTCACCCATGGGCGGATGGCCCGCCAGAGATTTTTTATAGCAGCTTCGTACTTTAAGAACCGTGGCAGCATCTGGTTCAGTGCGATGGCCAGGAATGCTGCCGTTCACCCTCACCCCCTCCGGGAAGGGGGAGGGGGTGGCAAGCTTTGGGTCAGGTTAGGAGTGAAACTGTCTTTGCTTTGATCAAATCAAAGTCGATGTTGCAGCCAAGGCCCGGCCCAGTTGGTGCCTGCACGTGGCCGTTCTTGTCGATCTCTAAGTCGTCGATGACGCCATATTTTTGCGCCCCGTCCGGCAGGATCACCTCAAAATATTCGGTGTTGCGGATGGCCATGATGATGTGAAGATTAGCCCAGTTATTGACCGAATTGCCGCCGTGGTGGACCTCGTAGTTCATGCCGAAGGCTTCGGCTAAATGGGCCGCCTTGATGCAGGGCGTGATTCCGCCTTTGACCGCGACGTCGCCGCGCAAGGCATCAGTAGCGTTCATCAGTATCCATGGGGCGTAAGCCTGGAGGCTGCCCCACGAGTATTCGGTGGCGATGATTGGGATATCCAACTTCTCGCGTAGCTTTGGATACTGGGTGATGTCATCGGCGTCGAGGGGGTCCTCGTACCAGTCGTAGCTCAGCTCCTCAATGGCGCGACCGACCTTCAGTGCGTTCTTGTAGTTATAGCCCCAGGCGGCATCGAGCATCACCGTATAGTCGTCTCCGACGGCTTTGCGTACTGCTTCGCAGCACTTAATGTCGCGGTCCCACGGCGTCGGCGGGTGAATTTTGTAGGCGGCAAACCCCTTTGCTTTGATCTCCTGCGACTCGTCGATATAGGGGGCTATTTCGGTATGGGTGGGAGACGAGGCGTAGGCCGGAATGGAATTTCGAAAGGTTCCCAGCATGGCGTGGATCGGCAAATTGGCGACCTTCCCGCCAAGATCCCAAAGCGCTACGTCGATGGCGCCTATACAGCGCAGCGTTGTGTGCCGATTGCGCCGCCACATCTCGCGGTACAGTCGCTCGCGCTCTAATGGGTTTTGCCCGATCAGGCAGGGCTTCAGCTTATCAATGAGAGATACGCCGTCGAGGTTGGCGCCGCGCATCGAAGCGCCGAGGAATGAATGGCCTTCGATGCCCTCGTCAGTGGTGATGGTGACGAGGCCCATCTGGACTTCACGGCCAGCGGAGCCGGCCCCGCCCATATATTTGGCTTCCGGCAGGTTTTCCCAGCGGAACAGTGTCAGTGTGACATTAGTGATCTTCATATGGGCGTCCTCTCCTAGAGTAATTTTCCATTATCCCATCCATAGCGTCCCTCGCGTCCGATTACGAGAGGGGAGAACGCTTGTTACCGGACGGCCTTGGCGCGGACGCACTTTTCTGGCACGAAGGATGCCCTTACTAGGTTGGACGGAAACTGGCATGAACGACAGCAGCGACAAGGCGATGGCGGACGGCGATTCCTCACCGCAGGATTTTATACGCGAGATTGTTCGTGCCGACGTTACCGCCAGTAGGGCAAAAGATATTGTTACCCGTTTCCCACCGGAACCTAACGGTTTTCTGCATATAGGCCATGCTAAGGCGATCTGCCTGAGTTTTGGTATCGCAAAGGAATTTGGTGGGTGCTGTCACCTGCGTTTTGATGACACCAATCCGGCGCGCGAGGAGCAGCGTTACATCGACGCCATTCAGGAAGACGTGCGTTGGCTCGGTTTCGATTGGGGTGAGCATCTTTATTACACGTCGGCGTACTTCGAGCAGCTTTACGACTGGGCGAAACATCTGATTAGCGAAGGCAAGGCTTATGTCGACGATCAGAGCGCCGATGATATTCGTGAAAATCGTGGAACCCTGACCAAACCCGGCAATGCAAGCCCATTCCGAGATCGTAGTGTTGAAGAGAACCTTGACCTGTTCCGCCGCATGCGCGCTGGTGAATTTACGGACGGCGCGCGGGTAGTGCGTGCCCGCATCGATATGGCGGCGGGCAACATAAACCTGCGCGATCCGGTACTATACCGCATTCTCAAGGCGACCCACCCGCGCACCGGCAATACCTGGTCTATCTATCCCAACTACGATTTTGCCCATGGCCAATCAGATGCCATTGAAGGCATTACTCATTCGTTCTGTTCGCTCGAGTTCGAGGATCACCGGCCGCTTTACGATTGGTTTATTGATAACCTGCCGGTTCCAGCACGGCCCCGACAATACGAGTTCTCGCGCCTTAATCTCTCCTACACGGTTCTATCCAAGCGGCGGCTTATCCAGCTTGTAAGCGATGGCCATGTCAATGGCTGGGATGACCCGCGCCTGCCCACTATCTCCGGCCTGCGCCGCCGCGGCGTGCCGGCGCAGGCCTTACGTGATTTTATCGGTCGGCTTGGCATTACTAAGTCGGAAGGAATGGTTGAACTCGCTTATCTGGAATCCGTGTTGCGTGAGCACCTGAATCCGACGGCGCCTCGGCGCATGGCTGTGCTCAATCCCTTGAAGGTCGTCATCGAGAATTTTCCGGAGGCCGGTATTGAGGACCTAGACGCCATCAACAATCCAGCAGATCCAGCGGCTGGTTCGCGCAAAGTACCCTTTGGCCGTGAACTGTGGATTGAGCGAGGCGACTTTATGGAAGACCCCCCACGCAAGTTCTTCCGCCTGGGGCCGGGCCGGGAGGTGCGTCTGCGCTATGCCTATTTCATCACCTGCCAGGACGTCGTTAAGGACGCTTCCGGCAACGTTGTTGAGTTACGCTGTACCTACGATCCTCAAACGAGGGGGGGTGATTCTCCTGATGGTCGCAAGGTTCGCGGCACCATCCATTGGGTCTCGGCGGCCCATGCCGTCAATGCGGAGGTGCGCCTCTACGATACCCTGTTCACGACCGAGCAGCCGGGCGCGGCAACTGGCGATTGCCTGGATGACCTCAATTCTGATTCGCTGACGACTTTGATTGGTTGCAAGCTGGAGCCGGCGCTTGCCCAGGCGCCCGTTGGATTGACTGTCCAGTTTGAACGTACAGGATATTTCTGCGCTGACCGGGAGGGGACGCCGCATGCTCCGATCTTCAACCGTACGGTTAGCCTTCGCGATTCCTGGGCCAAAAGCCAGGCCAAGGGCGCTTAATTCGGCAGCATTTCATCCTTGTCCACAATAAAGAAAGAAAGAGGGTCCAATCCCCCTTGCGCCCTGACACAGCTTTCGGCAGGCTACAGCTAGTGTGACCGGAGCAGTGAAACCACAATATTTCGGGCCTATGGCTAGATGTTGTAGGTATGTTCCTTAGGCATTGCTTTGTTGTTTTTACCTCTGGATGAGGAGAAGCGGACATGACGACGATGGGCCAGTCCTATCAGGAGCCCGTGCATGGTCCCCTTGATGTTGTTGAGAAACTTGCCAGTGCCCATGACTGGATATTCGACCGTCGCAACGACGATGAAATGGCTGTCCAGGTGCCGGGCCGCTGGTGTGACTACAGCCTTTTCTTCACCTGGAATGATGAAATCAGCGCCATCCACGTCAGTTGCGCATTTGACATGCGGGTACCGGAGGAGCGTCGCACTCTGGTTCATGAATTACTCGCCTTGATTAACGAGAAGCTATGGCTTGGCCACTTTTGTATCTGGGAAGATGATGGACTGCCACTGTTTCGCCACGCCTTGCCTCTGCGCGGCTTTGGTAGACCCAGCATCGAGCAGATGGAAGACGTGATTGATACTGCACTGGTCGAATGCGAACGCTTCTACCCGGCCTTCCAGTATGTCATTTGGGGCGCGCGTACCCCGCATGATGCTATGATGTTGTCGATGATCGAGACTGTTGGTGAGGCCTGACCGTGGACAAGGGTGCGGCACGGCGGGGTTTGCTGCTAGTCGGTGGCGGCAAGATGGGCAGTGCCCTGGTTGAAGGTTGGCTCGAGCAGGGCCTTGCTGGCGCTGATATTACCGTTGTAGAGCCGGATGTGGCACAGGCGTTGCTTCTCGTTGATCGCCTGGGGGTTCGGGTGGTTAATGGAAATGAAGACCTAGTAGGCTCCGCCCCCGAAGTCGTGGTCTTCGCCGTCAAGCCACAAGTTATGGGTGACGTCATGCCGCCCTATGTCCGTTTTGTCCACCCT
>CAUZNJ010000021.1:0-15043 GCA_963580965.1 Alphaproteobacteria bacterium
TTTGCTCGATTACGCCGTCCGACACAACCGCATCATCGACCGCTTTGGCCACTTCCGGCATAGCAATGTGGTGCTAGGGCGCGCGATAATGGCCGACGAAGCGGCCTTCTTCAGAGAACCAAAATCTTCATTCTAGGCGGTATCGAGGCCCATTAGGGAACGGGCAAATTCCCGCGCATCAAAAGGCCGCAGATCATCCATGTCCTCGCCGATACCAACGGCATGAACGGGCAGGCCAAACCGGTCTGCGAGCGCCACCACCACACCGCCTCGGGCCGTGCCGTCCAGCTTGGTCAGCACCAGGCCCGTAACATCGACCATGTCACGAAAAATTTCGACCTGGCTGTGAGCATTTTGGCCAACGGTGGCATCCATAACCAGCACGCAGTCGTGCGGGGCGCTGGCGTCGAGTTTACGAATGACCCGAATGATTTTCTGCAATTCGCCCATCAGATCTTTCTTGTTCTGCAGACGCCCAGCTGTATCGACAATAAGCAACTCGGTCCCAGCCGCTCGGGCTTTTTCCAGCGCTTCGTAAATCAATCCTGCGGCGTCCGCACCGATGGTCGAAGCGACAACCGGGCAGCCCACCCGTTCGCCCCAAACTTGAAGCTGCTCAATGGCGGCGGCGCGAAACGTATCTCCCGCGGCAAGCATTACCGAAATGTCTTGTTGGCGAAATTGATGGGCCAGCTTGGCAATGGTCGTTGTCTTGCCACTGCCATTAACACCGCAGACCAGAATGACGTGCGGTTTACGGGTGCGGTCAATGACGATAGGTTTGGCGACTGGCGCCAGAACATCCACCGCAGCCTCAGCCAAGGCACTACGAACTTCCTCCGATGATACTTCCTTGTCGAATCGCGTCCGGGCCAGCTCCTGCGTCAGCTTGCCAGCCGTTGCCACACCGAGGTCGGCGGTGATCAGCAGATCCTCGAGTTCTTCCAGCGCCGCCGCGTCCAGCTTGCGCTTAGTGAAGAGGCCGGCAATCCCCTCGGTGAGCTGTGACGAAGTGCGTCCAAGTCCCACCTTTAAACGACCGAACCACCCGACCTTGCCCAGCGCCTCGTTCACTCCGCCAGCCGCCCTTCGAGCCGGCCGTCGCGGAGATCCGTCACTATCACATCGACAATACTGCCGTGATCAGTGGCACCCACCACGTGAATAGTGGTGTAGTGGGGACAGCGGCCACGCCCGGAATCTTCGATCAGCACCGGCACCGTGCGTCCGACCCGCCCAGCAAGGAAGCGACCAAGCGCCGCATCACCGGCCGCGCGCAGACGTGCCGCGCGCTCGCGGCGCACTGGACTGGAAACCTGGGGCATGCGCATCGCCGGCGTTCCCGGCCGCGGTGAATAGGGAAATATGTGCAAGTGGGTAAGTCCCAAATCATCAATGGACCTGAGGCCATTGCTAAACATGGCTTCCGTTTCGGTCGGGAATCCGGCGATGATATCGGCGCCAAAGACAACATCAGGACGAGCATCCCTAACCCGTTGGCAAACAGCCATTGCATCGGCAAGGACATGACGGCGGCGCATGCGCTTCAGCACCATATCGTCACCCGCCTGCAAAGATAGATGAAGGTGCGGCATAAGCCTCTTCTCCTCCGCCAGCGCGGCAATCAGATCGCTATCGACAGCAGCAGGATCAACTGTTGAGAGACGTAGGCGAGGTAAGCCCGGCACCATTCGCAGGATACGCCTTACCAAGCCACCTAGGCTTGGGCGGCCCGGCAAATCATGCCCGTAAGAACAGATGTCAACACCGGTCAGCACCAGCTCCAGGTAGCCCGCGTCGACGAGCCGGCGCACCTGTTCGACAATGGCGCCTGCGGGAACACTGCGGTTGGGGCCGCGAGCGAAGGGAATGATGCAGAAGGTGCAGCGGTGGTCACAGCCCTGCTGAATCTCTACGAACGCCCTGGCGCGTCCCTCGAAGCCCCCAATCAAGTGTGAGGCACCTTCTCTCACAGCCATAATGTCAGCAACTGCGACTGTCTTGGCGTCTTCGCCGAAAAGATTATCGGGCAGCAAGCTGTCCGGATTCATTTTTTCCGTGTTGCCCAAGACGCCATCGACTTCCGGCATCGCGGAAAATGTGGAGGGATCGATCTGCGCTGCACAACCGGTAACGACGATCTTGGCAGCCGGGTTTTCCCGTCGCAAGCGACGGATGGCCTGACGTGCCTGGCGGGTCGCTTCTCCGGTTACAGTACACGTATTGACGATGATGGCGTCACGCAGCCCGGCGTCCTCGGCATTTTGCCGCATTACCTCGGACTCAAATGCGTTTAGCCGACATCCAAACGTGACGACCTGAGTGGGTTGCCGCGTTTCCACGGGGTCAGTCCTTAGCCTTTAACAGAGACGAGTCGAGCGAGCCGGTGAAACTGAGCGCCACCGGGCCGGTCATGATGACATGACCATCATCGCGCCATTCGATGTCGAGGGGCCCGCCGTCAAGGATTACCTCGGCCCGGCGGTCGGTCAGGCCACGCAGGTTGGCGGCAATCAAGGCAGCGCAGGCACCAGTGCCGCAAGCGCGCGTAACACCAACGCCACGTTCCCACACCCTCATGCGGATGCGGTCCCGCGTCAGGATCTGAATTGCTTCGACATTAATCCGCTCCGGAAACAGCGGATGGTGCTCAACAACCGGGCCGTGGGTTTCCAAGTCGATCGCCGCGACATCCTCGACGACGAACACCGCATGCGGATTGCCGACGTTGACAGCAACCGGATCGACCAGCGGCCCGACGGCTATGTCGAGATGCAGCGTATCCCGCGCCTCGGCCAACGGTATTTCCTGCCAATCATGGCGTGCCGGACCGAAGTCGACACCATAATGGCCACCGCCGGCATTGGTGACGTAGAGAAGGCCAACGACCGTCTCAATGCCTAACCGGTCCGCGCCGCTTTCAGCCATCAAAATCGAGGCGACACACCGTGTGGCATTGCCGCAAGCTTCCACTTCACCACCATCGGCGTTGAGGATGGTCATGCTGGCTGCAGCGGCGCCGTTCGTCGGTGGCCCGACAACGATCATCTGATCGAAACCCACCCCGGTCTTCCTATCCGCGATGGCGCGCACCTGCGTGTCGCTGAGATGGACGGGTTGGTTCCGTGCGTCGAAAACGACAAAATCGTTGCCGAGGCCGTGCATCTTGGTGAAGACAAGGTTGGTCATGACTGGCGTAATATGGCGACGGATAGCGGGAAGTCCACCGGATTTGCAGTCTTCGTAATGTTGTCAGGTAACCGGCTGCCAGGGACCGGTGCGGCTTAGGGGCCGCAGGCGGGCCGGATCGAAGGCCGTCAGATCGACCGTTTGTGCCGCGCCGTCGACAATCAGTTCCGCCATGGCCTTACCCGTCGCCGGTGCATTGAGCATGCCCCACACGCTGTGTCCGGTTGCCACGTAAGCGCGATTCAGGCCAGCCACGCGGCCGATAAACGGCAAGTTATCGTCGGTAACCGGCCGGAAGCATGCCTGCATGCGCAAGACCTCCGATGCGCCAAGCAGAGGTGAAACATGGGCTGTCATTGCCAGCAGAGTCTCGTGCGCTCCGGCATCCCCCGACACCACTGATGGATCGACCGGCATGGCAGTACGGCTGGAGACGCCGCAGACATAGGTTGTACCATCCGGTCGCGGCACGATTTCCGGCGAATGCACCGTGCCGTCATGGGTTTCGTATTCAACGAACAGGGCCTCAGGTGGGATCGGCGTGTCGCAGCGAAAAATAAAACTGTGGCCTTTGAGCCCATAGACCCCTGGCAACGGCAGCCACTGGGTCGCCAATATGGACCACGGCCCCATGGCAATAACGACCGCATCCGCTTCAATTTCTGTATTATCCACCAGCACGCCCCGCACGGATTGCAGGTCGGGGGCATAGGTCATGCCGGTCACCCGGCCCATATGAAGGCTAGCACCGTTCGCCCCCGCTGCCGCCATCATGGCGCGGGTGAAAGCAGCGGGGTCTACTTGGGCTGTTGTCTGGAGCGTGCCGATGCGGCTGTGAATGGCCGTATCGGCGCCGAGCCAGTCGGAGGATGGTAGGCGGCGAAAAGAAAGTGTGTCACGCCGAGCACTGGCAATAACGCCAAACGTCTCCATCCGGCGGTAGCCCCAGTCCGCATCGAGAGTCTCGTCCAGTTCGCTATGCAACTCGAAACTGCACCGTGCCAGCGGTGCTAGCGGCGAGCCTTCACACCAGTCGAGCGCCAAAAAGCCGCCAGACTTGCCGGAAGCGCCACAGGCCACATCGGTACTTTCGACAACCATGGCCTCCACACCCCTGAGGCTGAGGAAATAGGCTATAGACGTGCCAATGACGCCGCCGCCGCAAATGATCACGCGCATCGGTCCCTATACCTCCGTGTCCGGGATTGATGGGCTTTATTGACCACCGTTGTAAAACGATCCGTCAAGGCTCGTCCACTATTGGCCGATTGGCGGTCACGAAGTGGTGCATATGATGATGCGCCTGCACCGGCGCGTAGACAAAGTCGCGCCCAATGGGGCAAGCGCGCCGCGCCGCGCACCCTTGTTCCAGACATGCCGCACCGCCCTGCCCCGCAACGAAATTAGTACATGCTGGGACGTCGTAGACACCCGTGGCAAAGGCTTCGACAGGACAAGCCGACAGGCAGAGCTTATCAGCACAGGTTTCGCACGGGCTCACACTATTTTTACCCGCCGGTAAGTCCAGGCGGGTGGCAAATGCCAACGCCCCACGGTAAGCGTGCCACAGGCCATAGGTCCCGTGTATCAAAAGACCAATGGGGGATGGAAAAACCGAATCCGCCTGTATCGCCCATGTCTGAAACGGCAACCATGGCGGCCCATCGAATGGGAACAAGGCAACAGCATCGAGATTACTGGCAACCTTCGAAAGCCCACGGCGGCACCAAGAGTCGAGCGCATCAGCCTCGCCGTTCCGGCCCTTTTCAAAGGCATGCCACATGTCCGGGCCGGCGTTGCCGACCAACACCAATGTCTCGGCACCAACGGGTACGCCATCCCCAGGGTCGGGATGGAAGGCGCCCCGCACGATCAACCCCAAGGGCGCCAATACCGTCTCAATGTTCTTTAAGGGCAACGGTAATTCCTTCTCTGCGGTGCGTGCGCGGCGGGATCGCGTAAGGACATCACAACCCGCCGAAAACCTTGACGCAAGCAGTTCGCAAGCGTATTTTCCGCCATCCTAACGTCAACGTAAGACAATTGCCGCCCTACGGGGCACCGCCAGTCCGCGAGTTTCGCGCACTGGCGTTCTGACTGTTTAATACGACGAAGCGCAGTAATGGAAACAACGGACAGCCATGTTCGATAGTTTGAGCGAACGCCTCGGCACAATTTTTGACCGCCTGACAAAGCGCGGTACGCTGTCGGCGTCCGACGTCGACGAGGCCTTGCGCGAAGTCCGCGTTGCCTTGCTGGAAGCGGACGTTGCCCTGCCGGTGGTCCGTGGGTTTATCGATTCCGTGCGGGGAAAAGCCGCCGGCCAGGATACCCTGCGTAGCGTCACGCCCGGCCAGATGGTGATCAAGGTCGTCCACGACCATCTGATCGAAATGCTTGGAACGGAACCCGCTGATCTCAACCTTATTGGCGTCCCGCCGGCCGCTGTGCTGATGGTCGGCCTGCAAGGGTCTGGCAAGACAACGACGGCGGCCAAGCTCGCCTATCGATTGACCAGGCGCGACAAAAAGAAAGTTCTCCTCGCCTCCCTCGACGTCTACCGCCCGGCCGCACAGCAACAACTTGCCAACCTTGGTGAACAGGCGAGCGTCGCGGTTTTACCTATCATCTTTGGCGAACAGCCCATAGCCATCTGCCGACGCGCAATGGATACTGGGCGCCGCGAAGGCCACGATGTCGTCATCCTAGACACCGCAGGTCGCCTGCACATCGATGAGGCCCTAATGGCCGAGGTCGCCCAGGTACGCGACATTGCTAAGCCAACCGAGACCCTTCTGGTTGCCGACGCCATGACCGGCCAAGATGCCGTGACGCTGGCACGGGAATTCCATGAAAAAGTCGGTGTCACCGGCATCGTCCTAACCCGCACCGATGGTGACGCCCGTGGTGGTGCAGCACTGTCAATGCGATCGGTGACCGGCCAGCCAGTCAAATTTCTAGGCACCAGCGAAAAGCTTGACGGCCTAGAGACATTCGACGCCCAACGAATTGCTGGGCGCATTCTTGGCATGGGCGATATCGTCGGCCTGGTCGAACGTGCCCAGGATGTGTTCGACCAGGAGGACGCCGAGAAACTCACCGCCAAAATGATGAAAGGCGAGTTTACCCTCGATGATCTCGCCCAGCAGCTTGGCCAGATTCGCAAGATGGGCGATGTCGAAGGCCTACTCGCCATGATCCCCGGGATAGCCAAAGTCAAGAAGCAACTGTCCCAGCAACAAGTCGACTCCCGGACCATCGCCCGCCAGCAGGCCATCATCAGTTCGATGACCGCTAAGGAGCGCCGCTTACCAAAAATCCTCAACGGATCCCGCCGGCGCCGTATCGCCGCCGGTTCAGGCACTACGGTTCAGGACGTCAATCGTTTGCTAAAGCAGCACAAACAGATGAGCGACATGATGAAAAAAATGGGCAAGCAAGGCAAACGAGGCATGTTCGGCGGCATGCCGGCCAGCATGATGCCACCATTGATGAGTCACTGAACCGGCACCCTTCAACACCGCAATTGCAATATGACAACCAGGAAAGTGATCCAGATATGCCTTTGAGAATTCGTCTGTCGCGCGGCGGCACCAAGAAACGCCCCTATTATCGAGTCGTCGTAGCTGATTCGCGTTCTCCCCGTGACGGCCGCTTTATTGAGCGGATCGGCCACTATGACCCGATGCTTAAGAAGGAAGACCCCAACCGAATTGCCATCAATGAAGAACGCGCCCGCCACTGGATTGGTGTTGGCGCCGTTCCCAGCGATCGGGTCGCACGGTTTCTCGGCAACATGGGCGTCGTGCCCATACCTCAACGTGCGGAGCAGACCAAGCAGCATATGCCGCGACCAAAGACGGTAGAACGGATGAGAGAGGCGGAAGAAGCCGCTAAAGCCGCCGCCGAAGCCGCCGCTACGGCAGCAGCGACGCCGGAACCGGAATCAATTGAAGAACCTGCCGAAATCCCAGCAGAGGACGTACCCGTGGAAGAGGCTGCCGCCGAGGCCCCTGCGGACGAAGCTGCTGCCGATGAGGAAAAGTCGACTACCAAATAGCTGCCGTCAACGGATCCCGCCATGCCATTACCACGCACCCAACCGCAACCCCAAGACGACAGGCTCTGTGTCGGCGCCTTCGCTGGCGCTCGCGGCTTGCGGGGTGAGGTGCGGGTGCGGAGCTTTACGGATGTGCCCGAAGATATCGCAACCTATAGCCCCCTGACCGACGCCAATGGCGGGCGGGAGTTTCGTCTGCACATTCTCGGTCACCACAAGGGCCAATTAGTCGCCCGCGTGGACGGCATCAAGGATCGTACCGCCGCCGAAGCATTGAGAAAGGTAGAATTGTTTGTACCGCGCGCCGTTCTGCCGGAGCCGGAAGAGGGGGAATTCTATCACGCAGATTTAATCGGGCTCTCCGCCGAGCTGGTTAATGGCGGGATACTCGGCATCATTCGCACCGTTCATAATTTTGGTGCTGGCACGGTACTGGAAATCCGCAAGCCGGATGGGCGCGACGAAATGGTTCCGTTCACCAAGCTGGTGGTCCCCACCGTCGACATCGCCAGCAGGCGAATTGTCGTTGCTCCTCCGCCGGGCCTGCTGGACGAGTCCGCAAACGAAAGCGAACAGGTTGCATGACCAACCAACATCACCCCTGGAGAGCCCGGGTATTGACCCTGTTTCCCGAAATGTTTCCCGGATCGCTAGGTAGTTCTCTTGCTGGGCGTGGCCTAGAGGACGGCACCTGGGCTCTTGAAACGTTAGACATTCGGGCTTTCGCGCGCGATAAACACCGCACCGTCGATGATACTCCATTCGGTGGTGGCCCCGGCATGGTGATGCGGCCCGATGTGGTGGATGCCGCCCTTGAAGCAGCAACCACTGATCTTCTTGGCGTTCCAGTTATTATGCTAACGCCAAGAGGACGCCCATTGAAGCAGGAACGAGTCCGCGAACTAGCGGCAGGACCAGGTCTGGTAGCAATGTGCGGTCGATATGAAGGCATTGACGAGCGGGTATTCGAGGCGCGCGCAGTTGAGGAATGTAGTCTTGGAGATTTCGTTCTATCGGGCGGCGAACCAGCCGCTCTGGCATTGATCGACGCCTGCGTCCGGCTACTGCCGGGTATCATTGGCAGCGTCATGTCATTGGAGGAGGAGAGTTTCGAAAAGGGACTGCTGGAATATCCCCAGTACACCAAGCCCCGTACGTGGAAGGGCCGCCCCGTACCCGACGTGTTGCTGTCCGGTGATCACGGACGTATACGCGCATGGCGGCACGAAAAGGCCGAACAAATTACCAAGCTGAGGCGCCCGGACATGTGGGCGCGTCATGTGACGGTCGGGGCCGCAGACACCGGCCCCTAAATAATGAAATACGAAAGAGGACCACGACGATGAACGTCATCCAAAAGATCGACCAGGAACTAATTGAGAAACTAACAGCCGAAAGGCCGGTTCCCGAATTTGGTGCCGGCGATACGCTGCGGGTCAACGTCAAGGTGGTCGAAGGCACCCGCGAGCGTGTTCAAGCCTTCGAAGGCGTCTGCATCGCCCGGAGAAACCGCGGCCTACACTCGTCATTCACGGTTCGCAAAATCTCTTATGGCGAAGGGGTGGAGCGTGTATTTCCCCTGTATTCGCCAAACATCGCCAGCATTGACGTGGTCCGCCGTGGCGATGTGCGCCGGGCAAAGCTCTATTATCTTCGGGGTCGGTCAGGAAAGTCGGCACGCATCGCAGAAAAGCCGGAGTCCCTTGCCGCCCGCGAAGCCCGTCTACAGGCTACGGCAGAGAAGCGTAAAAAGTCCAAGCCCGCTGTGGTCGAAACAAAAACGGAATAACGAAGCAAGGGCCGGGCAGAAGGAGAAAGCCCGGATCAAGGCATTACATTTGTCCAGGGAGACGGTCCATGGCACGGCCGCGCACGTTATTCGATAAGATCTGGAAAAATCACCTGGTCGATGTGCAGGATGATGGCACCTGCCTAATCTACATCGACCGTCATCTAGTGCACGAAGTGACTAGCCCACAGGCCTTCGAGAGCCTGCGCCTTGCTGGACGTAAGGTCCGGCGGACCGACCTGACACTTGCGGTCGCCGACCACAACACACCAACCAAGGATATAGAGAACGGCATCAGCGAAGAGGAATCACGTATCCAGGTCGAGACCCTGGAAACAAACGTAGTTGATTTCGACGTACCCTATTTCAACATGAGCGACGCGCGTCGCGGAATTGTCCACATCATCGGCCCCGAGCAAGGCTTTACTCTTCCCGGAACGACTATCGTTTGCGGCGATTCCCATACCGCCACGCACGGCGCCTTTGGCGCTCTGGCATTCGGCATCGGCACGTCAGAGGTTGAGCACGTGCTGGCCACTCAGACACTATTGCAGTCACCAGCGAAGAACATGCGTGTCACCGTGGACGGCGACCTGCCGCCAGGCGTCACCGGTAAAGACGTCATCCTCGCTATCATTGGTAAGATCGGCACCGCCGGGGGCACTGGTCACGTCATTGAGTACGCCGGCAAGGTCATCCGTGGCCTGTCCATGGAAGGCCGCATGACGGTCTGCAATATGACTATCGAGGCGGGGGCTCGTGCCGGCCTGATTGCTCCCGACGAAACTACATTCGACTATCTCAAGGGCCGCCCCATGACGCCAAAGGGCGCAGCATGGGAGGCTGCAGAAGCTGTATGGCGCACCCTCCCGTCTGACGACGGCGCGGTCTACGATAAGGAAATCACACTTAACGGCGCCGACATCATCCCGCACGTCACATGGGGGACCAACCCAGAACAGGTAGCCCCCATCAATGGCCGGGTGCCCGATCCAGCTGCGGAAACTAACGAAGCCCGTCGCGGCTCCATCGAACGGGCGCTGAAGTATATGGATTTGAAGCCGGGAACGCTCGTCAAGGACATAGCCATCGATCGGGTCTTTATCGGTTCCTGCACTAACGGCCGTATCGAAGACCTGCGAGCTGTCGCAATAATAGCCAAGGGCCGCCGCGTTGCCGCCACCGTCAATGCCATGATCGTGCCCGGTTCGGGCTTGGTGAAAGAACAAGCGGAGGCCGAAGGCCTGGACCGTATCTTTATCGACGCCGGTTTTGATTGGCGGGAACCCGGCTGTTCCATGTGCCTCGCCATGAATGCCGACAGGCTTGAGCCAGGCGAACGTTGTGCTTCGACCTCCAACCGCAACTTCGAAGGCCGCCAAGGCTATCGCGGACGCACCCATCTAGTCAGCCCCGCCATGGCCGCCGCAGCAGCAGTTACCGGTCATTTCATTGATGTGCGCAAGCTGACGGACTGAAAGGCGCCATAGACAGCGCCGGACCGCTATTGAGAAGGAGTGATAAGCATGGAGAAGTTTATGCAACTGTCGGGCGTTGCCGCCCCCATGCACGAAATCAATATTGATACAGACAAGATCATTCCCAAGCAGTTCCTCAAAACCATCAAGCGTACCGGTCTGGGCAAACACCTCTTTCATGAGGTTCGCTATAATGAAGACGGCACGGAAAATCCTGGGTTTGTTCTCAATAAGCCCGCCTACAGAACCGCCAAAATCCTCGTTGCCGACGATAACTTTGGGTGCGGCTCATCACGAGAACATGCGCCCTGGGCACTGCTGGATTTTGGAATCCGTTGCGTTATTTCGACTAGCTTTGCTGACATCTTCTACAACAACTGTTTCAAGAACGGTATTCTGCCCATCACGGTCTCTAGGGAAGATTTAGACAAGCTGATGGACGATGCCGACCGCGGCGCCAATGCTGTAGTTACGGTGGATTTGGAAACGCAGGTCATCTCCGGGCCAGATGGCGGCACCACCTCCTTCGATATAGACGCATTCCGTAAGCATTGTCTGATCAACGGGCTCGATGATATTGGTCTGACCTTTCAGAAAACTAATAAGATAGATGCCTTTGAGGATCGCCAGAAGGTGTCGCAGCCCTGGCTGAACAACACTACTACATAAATAAACGAGATGATTGTTTTCCGCGATGTATCAGCAGACCCCCTCATCAGCGCGAATCATAAAATAACGCACAACCGCCTCGCGCCCATAGATTAAGGAAGCTCCTTCATGACTTCTAATAGGAAGCTGTTGACCCTACCTGGTGACGGTATCGGGCCAGAGGTCATGCGCGAAGTCCACCGCATCATCCGCTGGCTAGACAAGCGGCGTTCGGTCCACTTCGACCTAACCGAAGATCTCATCGGCGGCTGCGCCATCGATGCCTATGGTGCGCCGTTAAGCGATAAGACAATGGTGACGGCAATGGAGTCCGATGCCGTCCTACTTGGCGCCGTTGGCGGACCAAAATGGGATAAGGTGGCGTTCGATATCCGCCCCGAGGCCGGCCTTCTGCGTCTGCGTAAGGAAATGGACCTATTCGCCAACCTAAGACCCGCCAAGGTATTTGAGGCATTGACCGAAGCCTCGACATTGAAAACGGAAATCGTCAGTGGTCTCGACATTATGATTGTTAGAGAGCTTGTCGGCGGCATCTACTTTGGCGAACCGCGCGGAATAGAAGATTTGGGTAATGGCGAGCGTCGAGGAATAAATACCCAGTCCTACACCACGTCGGAAATCCGCCGTGTCGCCGCCGTTGCATTTGAGCTTGCGCAAAAACGCAGCAAGGGCCTGTGCTCGGTCGAAAAGGCCAACGTCATGGAAAGCGGACTATTATGGCGTGAAGAAGTGCAGAAATTACACGACGAGTCCTTCGCCAATATAGAACTCAGCCACATGTATGCTGATAACTGCGCCATGCAATTGGTACGAGAACCCAAGCAATTCGACGTCATCCTCGCCGACAATCTATTTGGCGACATTTTGTCCGACGCCGCCGCCATGCTGACCGGCTCTCTCGGCATGCTTCCTTCCGCCAGCCTCGGCGCCACTGACCCAACAGGAAGGCGGCGCGCCATGTATGAACCCGTGCACGGTAGTGCGCCCGACATTGCAGGTAAGGACTTGGCAAATCCGCTGGCCTCGATCCTCAGCTTATCGATGGCGCTTCGCTATTCCTTCGATCAATCAGAAGAGGCCGACCTGATCGACAGCGCTGTAGAGAACGTGTTACGAGGTGGCCTGCGAACAGCGGATATTATGCAAACGGGCAAGACGAAAGTTTCGACATCTGTGATGGGCGAATCCATCACACGGGAGTTGGACAAAATTGCCGCCTAACGACGTCGTCGCATTTAACCAGGGAGCAGATTGATGGGCTACCGTATCGCGGTGGTCGGCGCCACAGGAAACGTGGGCCGTGAGGTCATGAATATCTTGTCGGAACGGGACTTCCCAGTTGATGAGTTGATCCCGCTCGCTTCAGCACGTTCCGTCGGCCATGAAGTGTCGTTTGGCGATAATGTGGTGCGTGCGCAAGATTTAGAAAAATTTGATTTTAAGGGCGTCGACATCGTTATGTCGTCACCAGGGGCAAGTGTCTCTGCCAATTATTCGCCAAAAGCCGCCAGCGCGGGCGCAATTGTAATCGATAATACCTCACATTTTCGCATGGAGCCAGATGTGCCGCTGGTGGTGCCCGAAGTGAACCCGGAAGCCATTGGTGGATTTAACAAGCGCAACATCATTGCCAACCCAAATTGTTCGACTATTCAAATGGTCGTAGCCTTAAAGCCATTACACGATGCCGCCCAGATCAAGCGTGTCGTCGTTGCTACCTATCAATCAACGTCGGGGGCGGGCAAGGCCGGCATGGATGAGCTGTTCAATCAGACACGTGGTGTTTACGTCAACGAGCCAACCCAAGGCCATAAATCGGTTTTCACAAAACAAATCGCTTTCAATTGCATTCCGCACATCGATAGCTTCATGGATGACGGCACTACCAAGGAAGAATGGAAGATGGCGGTGGAAACCCGCAAGATTATGGGCGCGAATATTAAGGTAACGGCGACCTGCGTGCGCATCCCCAGCTTCATCGGTCACGGCGAGGCCATAAACGTGGAATTTGCCAAGCCGCTGTTGGTTGAAACTGCGCGGGAACTCCTGCGACGTGCTCCGGGGGTTACGGTGCTTGATCACCGCACCGACGAAGGATACGTCACTCCAGTCGAATGCGCTGGCGAGGACCCGGTATTTGTCAGCCGCATTCGCGCCGACCCCAGCGTTAAAAACGGCGTAAATTTATGGGTCTGCGCCGATAACCTTCGCAAAGGTGCCGCTCTTAATGCCGTGCAAATCGCCGAGCACCTAATCCGCGCCCACATACGGAAGCCGGTGCCCGCGTGATGGTGGGTCGGGGTCATTAACCGCCGTGGCTAATATTACACGACCACGCCGCAGCGTCCTGTTCATGCCGGGCACCAATGTCCGCGCCCTGGAAAAGGGGCGGGAGCTACCAGCCGATAGCCTGGTCTTCGATTTAGAAGATGCTGTGGCACCTGACTCCAAGCTGGAGGCGCGCACCCGCACGGTCGAAGCGCTACGCGCCGGTGGTTATGGACGCCGCGAAGTCCTGATCCGGATTAATAGCCCGGGCACGCCGTGGAGCACCGATGACATTGCTGCGGTTGCCAGTTCCGGTGCCGACGGCATCGTGATCCCCAAGGTCGAAGACCCTGCATCGCTGACTCGTATCGAATCCGCACTCACGGCGGGTGGCGCCCGGACCATGCCGGTATGGTGCATGATTGAGACACCACTTGGCGTCTTGCGTGCCGAAATCATCGCCACATCATCCCGACGCCTCGGCGGTCTCATCGTCGGAACGTCTGATCTCGCTAATAATCTACATGCCAGCCATACCCGCGACCGCATGCCAATGCTACCATCGCTAGGTTATTGCCTGCTGGCTGCCCGCGCCGCAGGCGTCGCCATACTCGATGGCGTGCATCTCGATCTTGACGACGTTGACGGCTTATCGGCCGCCTGTCGCCAGGGCGCCGAAATGGGTTTTGACGGCAAAACCCTAATCCACCCTAAGCAAATCGCCCCCGCCAACGCGGCCTTTTCTCCATCCCCCGAGGCCGTTGCATGGTCGAGGCGGATCATCGAGGCCCATGCCGAAGCAGACCGCCAAGGACAGGGGGTCGTCGTCATCGACGGTAAGCTCGTCGAAAACCTGCACGTGGCTGATGCGCACCGATTGCTAGCGCTCGATAAAGCAATCCAAGCCATAGCCACGGATTAGCTACAGGCCTAACCTCAGCAGAGAGCGTGGTCGACCATCCAGAATCTGATTGAGATAGAAATATAGCCCTAATAAAAATGGGGCATCAAATGCATCAAATATATGTAGATTTTCTGAGCTCCTCACATTAGCGATTCTCAGGACGTTAAGCTGACAGCAGCAAACTGGTTGGTACATCCCTATTATGGCAAACCCAATAGCCCCTGTCGTTGACTTAGGCCGGGCAACCCATTACACGGAAACAATCACAAGAGACTGTCACAAAGGCCTAAGGCCATGGCGACGCAGACAAATAATCGCCCCCTTTCCCCACACCTCCAGATTTATCGTCCGCAAATCACGTCTGTTCTCTCAATTCTTCACAGAATGACGGGTGTGGCGCTAGCTGTCGGTCTTTTGCTATTGACCTATTGGCTGAGCGCCGCCGCCTACGGGCCGGAGGCCTTTTCCCGAGCACAAGATTTCCTCGGCTCCTGGGTCGGCTTACTGCTGCTCTTCGCCTGGACCTATTGCTTATTCTATCATCTGTGCAATGGCATTCGTCACCTTTTCTGGGATGCGGGCTGGGGACTAGAACTTCAGGCAATCCGAGCATCCGGCATAGTTGTCGTCGCAGCAAGTCTGGCACTTACCGCCGCCCTATGGATCTCGGCGTTTGCCCTCGAGGG
>CAUZNJ010000022.1:0-14723 GCA_963580965.1 Alphaproteobacteria bacterium
GCTATCTGATGGTGCACCTTCTCGGTGGCGTCGTGCTGATGGCGGGCGTCATTTTTCATGTCAGCGAGACCGGCACCGCGGCCTTTGTCGCCATGCAACCCGATTCCCTGGGAACCTGGTTGATCCTTGTCGGGTTCCTGGTCAATGCCGGTGCACCGCCGCTGTCTGCCTGGCTTCCCGATGCCTATCCCGAAGGCTCATACAGCGGCACGGTATTCCTGTCGGCCTTTACCACCAAGGCGGCGGTTTACGTGTTGCTGCGCGGCTTTCCCGGAGCTGAGATCCTGATCTTTGTCGGTCTCTACATGGTGTTCTACGGGATCATCTACGCCCTGCTGGAAAATGACATGCGGCGCATCCTCGCCTACAGCATCGTCAATCAGGTTGGCTTCATGGTCACCGGCATTGGTATCGGCACCGAGATGGCGCTAAATGGCGCCGCCGCCCATGCGTTTGCCCACATTATATACAAGGCTCTTTTGCTGATGTCGGCGGGCGCCGTTCTTTACATGACCGGCAAACGCAAATGTACGGACCTTGGCGGATTGTTCAGGACCATGCCGCTGACCATGATCTGTGGCGTCATTGGTGCGCTTGCCATTTCAGCCTTTCCATGGACATCGGGCTTCGTCACCAAATCGATGATCAATCAGGCGGCGGCCGATCAGCATTTGGTTTGGGCTTGGTTCCTGCTCGTTGCCGCATCCGCCGGTGTCTTCCTGCATGCCGGCATCAAGTTTCCATGGTTTGTATTTTTCCAGAAAGATTCCGGGCTGCGGCCGCCGGAACCGCCGTGGAACATGCGTGCCGCCATGATCCTGTTTGCGGCGATCTGTATCGGCCTCGGGGTCTATCCGGCGCCGCTTTACGCCATACTACCCTACCCTGTGGATTACGCGCCATACACAGCCGCGCACGTTCTTAACATGCTCCAATTATTGTTGTTCGCCGGGTTGGCCTTTTTTGTCATGCTGCCGCTTATGAAGCGCACGCTGACCATTAGTCTAGACTGGGACTGGCTGTATCGACGGCTCGGTTCGTGGATCGTGGATGCGGTTGGTCAAGCCATCACGGGCACCGACAGAATTTTCCGTTACGGCTGTTTGAGGATCGTTCGACACGGACTGTCATGGGTACGCCTGCACAGCGGACCAGAAGGCGCACTGGCTCGCACGCGATCGGTGGGCGGCATGGTTCCATGGGTCATCGGACTTCTAGGAATATCTCTAATTCTCAACTTTCTGTAGTGCCGCGGTTCGAAGTCAGGATCTACCTAGGTGTTCGTAATGGGGGGCCAGCTTGTGGCTAACCTTGTTTGCTTCCTACCCTGAATATAGGGTTTAAACAATTTCGTAACTAAGTACGGAGGGAGAACCTGAGCATGGAAATTACCGGAGAATACCGGATTCCAGCGACCCGCGAAGCCGTTTGGAAAGGTCTGAATGACCCGGAAATTTTGCGTCAATCTATTCCTGGCTGCGAAATTTTGGATAAAGTATCTGACTTTCAATTCAGTGGCACAGTTACAGCGAAAGTGGGGCCGGTAAAGGCTAAGTTTCGAGGGGGTGTTACACTCTCCGACCTTAACCCACCCAAAGGTTATGTCCTTAGTGGGGAAGGCAAAGGCGCTGCGGCGGGTTTTGCTAAGGGATCTGCCAAAGTTGATCTTGAAGAAGACGGCGATGCGACCATTCTGCAGTATAGCGTGGATGCCCAGGTTGGTGGAAAATTAGCCCAGGTAGGATCGCGGTTGATTGAGGGTACTGTTAAAAAACTATCGGCAGAATTTTTCCAGAACTTCAGCAATATACTCGCCTCACAATGTGATCCCGTTGATGGGCCAGCGCCCAATTCTACGAGCTCCGGATCATCGGAAGAAGCTGTCAGCTCTGCGCCACAGTTAACCGAAATGCAAACCCCCCGTGATACGAGCGGAAGTATCCCCCTGGCCATCTGGGCGGTCGGAGTCATCGTGATTGTCAGCGTAATATTATGGATATTTGCTGGAAACTAAGTGGACCTGGCCTACGAATACCGATGGAAATTTTTATGTATGGCTGAAAACGTAAAGGTGCTGAAAAAGGCCATTGAATGGCTTAGTAACGGCAAGGGCGTTTCCCTTGCCGTGGTGGTCGGGACATGGGGTTCTTCGCCACGTCCAGCGGGCAGCCTATTGGCAGTGGCCGAAGGTGGCGAGTTTGTTGGTTCCGTGTCCGGCGGATGCGTTGAAGGTGCCGTTGTTGAACATGGCTTGGGCATTATTCGCGGTGGCCCCAATCAACTTCTTGATTTCGGAATTAGCGATGAAAAAGCCTGGGAAGTGGGGCTAGCCTGCGGTGGTGAAATGAAGGTTTTCGTCGGAGCTTCCCCGCCGATTGAAGAATTGGTGCTTATGCTGAAGGAGCGACCAATTGCTATGGTTACTGACTTGAACAGTGGCGCTCGAGTATTGGTATCGTCGAATTCAGTAGAAGGCTCGCTGAGTCTCACTAGCGCGGAAACGGTTATCGCGCGACAGGCCTTGAGGGAGAATCGAGGGCAGATGATGGCTGGCGAGCGGCGTCTCTTTGTTGCCGTTTATAACCTGCCGCTACGCATAGTTATCGTTGGCGCGGTCCATGTCGCCCAGACCCTTGCACCGATGGCGGTATTGGCGGGCTTTGACGTAATGGTTATTGACCCGCGTCATTCCTTCGCAACGGAAGCTCGTTTTCCGGGGCTCGCTCTATTGAATGATTGGCCGGACGATGCGATGGCTAAGATCGGGCTAAATTCAAGCTCGGCCGTTGTCACCCTGACCCATGACCCCAAACTCGACGATCCGGCCCTGGTGGCGGCGTTAAGATCAGACTCATTTTACGTTGGTGCATTGGGAAGCCGGCGAACACATGCTAAACGGATCGACAGGCTGAAAGAATCTGGTCTGGACGATGCAGCGATATTGCGTATCCATTCACCTATTGGACTGCCGCTTGGTGGGCGCAATGCTCCGGAAATTGCAGTTTCCATTCTCGCTGAGATTATCGGTTCTTGTTACGGGGCTGATGTCAGCAGAAAAAATTGAACAATGCTCAAGAAGCGATATCGACGATTTTTTTTGTGATATTTCTTTGGTAACAAATAGTATTTTTGCCGCGGTACTTTAGCCTACTTGTGTACAGAATTGCCTATTTCAAAATTCAGAGATGATGGCAGCGCAGGCGCTAGCTACAATTAAAATCATGATTACCACGCGCTGCTAGGCTCCCCATTTACAAACAAAAATTCACCTTACTTACGCTGGCTTAGATCAGGGAACTAACCTTTTTTCTTAAATATTTTTTTCTAAAATTTAAGAGGGGGCTAGCAACGATAGCGATCGCAAAGCGGCGCAAGAAAAAATATTCTAGAATGTCTTTACCTAAAAATACTGCCTACTTTTCATAGGTTTCTACCATGCACCTGCCAGAACATGAACGGCCTTCATAATTATCACCTACGACGATACCTGCACTCAGCGGGCAAGAAGGTGGGGCAGAAGCAAGGTTATTCCAGGTAAGGTGATTAAAGCGGCGACTCGGATGGCATCAGTGATGAGGAACGGTGTGACGCCGATAAAACTTTCGCGCATCGGCACACCATCTGCCATTGAATTTATAATAAAAACATTGAGCCCGACTGGTGGGGTAATCAATCCAATTTCTACCACTATCAACGCAATAATGCAGAACCAGGCCCTGAGATCATCCACCTCCATGCCAAAGTCGAGCCCCAGGATTATCGGCCAGAATATGGGCAGTAGAAGCAAGATCATAGAGAGACTATCCATCAAGCAGCCAAGCATCACGAAGATGGCAATCATGATCAGTAGTACGAGCATCGGGGAGACGCTGCTGTCAGATATGAACGATGCCACCAACCTGGGTGTTCCAGTATAACCAAGAAAGCTGTTCAATACGCCGGCGCCGAAAAGGACGAGAAAAATCATTGCCGTTGTAGAGGCAGTTCCTAGCAAGGATTCGACAAAGCCCTTTAACCGCATGCCGCCAAGAATAAATGCTGTTAGGCCTGTTCCTGCCGCACCGACCGCGGCACCCTGGGTTGGGGTGAAAATTCCTGCATAAATACCGCCAATTACAATGATGAAAATCATCAAAACCGGCCAGATTTTTAATAGGCTATGAATGCGTTCCTCGCTTGACGACCGCTTACCGGCGGGACCTTCCGTAGGCCAAATACGTACATAAATTGCGATGGCCAGGATGTACCCAAGAGCAGCCATGATGCCGGGTATCAGGGCGGCTTGAAATAAGGTTTCAATGTTACCTTCGGTGAGTACAGCGGCAATGACGAGAATTATGGATGGAGGAATGAGGATGCCAAGGGTGCCGCCAGCGGCCAACGCACCGGTTGCCAAAGCTCCAGAGTAATTGTGGCGTTTGAGCTCTGGAAGCGCAACTTGCGCCATGGCCGCTGCGGTTGCCAACGACGAACCGCAAATTGCGCCGAAACCAGCACATCCGCCAACCGCCGCCATGGCTATGCCACCCTTGCGATGGCCAAGAAATGCGTTGGCTGCCTTGAACAAGGCAGTCGAAAAACCTGCCTTGGAGGCGAACTGCCCCATCAGCAAGAACAAGGGAATTACCGACAAATCATAATTGAGATACTGATAGAACATTTGGTTCTTCAGCATGTTCAACATGATCTTAGGACTGCCGACGAATAGCAGGCCGCCGAGGCCAACGACAATCATCGCCAATGCGATCGGCATGCGAATAGCTAGCAAAAACAAGAGAACGGTGAACCCGGCGAACCCGGCCTCTACGCCGCTCATGATGCCCTCTCCGAAATTTTCTTCCAGGTGGTGTAGATGCAAATGGGAATTAGTAAAGAAAAGCAGCTTAGAGCTACCGGAAAGGTCCACCAGTATTCCAATTTGAGCGCCGCGGTAGTTTGCTGACGGGTCATCATCTCGCTCATGCCAATCGCCATGCGCCACATGAGCAAGATCCAGAAAGCGGCAAATACAAGGCTAGATAGGGCATCAAAGATGGCGCGGAGCCGTGGTGGCGCCTTGATGGTAAATACATCGACGATTACGTTGCCACCGACCATCTGGCAGTAAGGCATGAACAGATAGACGGTTAATACCATGCCAAATGATACCACCTCAAACTCGCCCACGAAGGCAATGCCAAGGAATTGTATAAGGATAATGGTGATGACGGTGGTTAGGCCAAGGCCGCAGAGAAGAATACCGCCGGCAATTGCCAAGAAGCGGGAAATATATAGTAGGAGTTTACCGATGGGGTCCGTTGGGCCTCTCCAATCTTGGATTAATTCAGGCAATGCTGCTTATCCAAATTCTTTTAAGAGAAAGGCTCGTCCCTTACCTCGCGTGTTTTTCGAGCAAGTCCTTGGCATCAACAACAAGTGCGGCGCCATCAAATCTATCCTTGTTTACCATCGTCCAGAGACTGATGACCCGTTCGTTAAGTGCTTCGAGAATTGGCATATCTGAAGCCGGAAATTCAATTGCTTCATTGCCTCGATCCTTGGCTATTTTAATGCCTGGATTCTCGGAACCAGTCCACACTTCGCCCGCAAATTTGGTAATATTGTTTCGTGAATGATCGTTGATGACCTTTTTTAGGTCCACGGGTAAAGCAGAATATGCATCTTTACTCATAGCTAACAGGAAGACCGAAGTATGGATACGCCCGTCGTTATTTAAAGTGGTGGTATATTTGGTCAGTTCAGCAACCTTGTAAGATGGTGCTACTTCAAAAGGAATCATAACCGCATCGACAACGTTCTTAGACAGCATCTGCGGAATTTCCGGTATAGGGCTCTGGACAGGTATAGCCCCGGCTTCCTCTAGCCACATGGTGCCAGTATTCCCTGGTGTGCGTATTTTCATGCCTTTGAGGTCTGCCAGGGTACGGATCGGGTTGATGCTATGAAACGCTTGGCCAGCGTGCACATGGAGCAGGAGGACATGCATCTCCTTGTACTCGTCTTGCAGGTGCTTATCGTAAAATTCCATAAGGGCGGCATTGGTCGTGACGGGATTGGCGTTTACGCCCGGGAGCTCAAACGTTTCAGTTTTGGGAAACCGTCCTGGCGTGTAGGACGGCAAGGTCCAGATCATCTCAACAGAACCATCAGCCACTTGATCAGCAAGTTGGGGCGGCTTGCCGCCGAGTCCCATAGAAGGAATAATCTCAATGGAGATACGACCTCCAGATGCTTTCATGACCTGTTTAGCCCAGGGTGCCAGGAAGTTCTTGTGGGTTGATGATACTGGCGGCAAAAAGTGGTGAAGTCGCAAGCTTACCTCAGCCGCACCTTGGGTGGGTGTGAATATTCCTGAGTAAATGCCACCAATAAGGAGGAGAGGTGCTATCAGGGCAGCACCAACAATGGCGGCCCACTTTGCGGTCGATCGCATGACCTGTCGATCCTATTTTGTTAGACTGAGTATTTAACGCCGTTCTAGACCGTTACTCTATCGGAAACAAACTTCTACCGAAAAACCAGTCTTACCATGGTCGAAACATAGAACCCCATTACATGTTGCGATAGGCCTTCTAGACAAAAAATATATCAGTAGACAATAACCGTGCGAATTGACTCACCACTGTGCATCAGTTTGAAACCTTCGTTGATCTTCTCAAGTGGCAGGGTATGTGTGATCAGGTCGTCTATGTTAATCTTTCCATCCATGTACCAGTCGACAATCTTTGGCACGTCCGTCCGCCCCTTGGCGCCGCCAAATGCCGTGCCGCGCCATACACGGCCTGTGACGAGCTGGAATGGCCGCGTAGTGATTTCTTTACCGGCCCCGGCGACGCCGATTATGACACTTTCGCCCCAACCCTTGTGGCAGCATTCAAGCGCTTGGCGCATGACGTCAACATTACCGATACATTCGAAGCTATAATCTGCCCCGCCCTTGGTTAATTCGACGAGATAGGGTACCAGATCGCCTTGCACGTCATTTGGATTAACGAAATGGGTCATGCCAAATTTCTCGGCAAGAGGCTTTTTTAAGGCGTTAATATCGACGCCAATGATCATGTTGGCGCCTGCCAAACGGGCTCCCTGAATGACGTTGAGACCTATGCCGCCGAGGCCAAAAATAACTACATTCGCGCCCGGTTCCACCTTGGCCGTGTTGATGACCGCCCCAATACCCGTGGTAACCCCACAACCAATATAACAAATTTTGTCAAATGGTGCATCTTTACGGATTTTTGCCAACGCTATCTCGGGCAGGACGGTGTAGTTGGAGAATGTCGAGCAGCCCATGTAATGAAAAATAGGTGTGCCATTACGGGAGAAACGGCTGGAGCCGTCCGGCATTACGCCACGCCCCTGTGTTTCGCGGATAGCCTGGCAGAGATTAGTCTTACCAGAAGTGCAGTAGTTACACTGGCGGCATTCCGGGGTGTACAGGGGAATTACATGATCCCCCTTTTTCAAGGAACGAACTTCAGGACCGACATCAACTACAACGCCTGCGCCTTCATGCCCAAGAATGGCCGGAAATAGGCCTTCTGGATCGGCGCCGGACAGGGTGAACTCATCGGTGTGGCAAATGCCGGTTGCTTTAATCTCAATTAGGACTTCCCCTTCTCTCGGGCCTTCCAAGCTAACTGTTTCGATCGTCAATGGTTTGCCGGCCTGATTGGCCACGGCCGCTCTTACTTCCATTGGTTTCGTGCTCCCGTTCTTGTAATTTTTTTTCTAGGATTAATCGGAGAGGCCGACGAATCTACCATGCTTCCTAAAGCCAAAACTAAAGTAACCGAGGCTGGAGACAGGGGGTGCTCTCTAATAAACTATGGAACAAGAGTGTCCTGCTTTGCCTCGACAGGGCCTGCCCCCCCATCTGACTTGACCCACGAGTGAGTACAATGCAGAGGAGTGTTAAGGGTGCCTAAATCAGGTTAAGAAAATTCTGTGTCATGAGCATGAAGGCAGGAAAGATCACTGCCCCTCTATAATTGGCGCAACGCCAGCAACAGATCGCAGATTTCTCTCACCGCTGCATCACCGCCGCGGCGGTTAGTTACGTAGATCGCAGCCTCGCGGGCTTCGGCGACAGCATCAGCTACGCTAATTGGGCAACCGACGGCCTGCATAACTGGAATATCATTCACGTCATCGCCGATATGGGCGACGGAGGAAAGGCTTGTTCCGACCAAAGCGCAAATGTCGCGTAGTTCGGATAATTTGTCCGTGACGCCGGTCCGTGTATGGACGATTCCGAGCATGGAAGCACGTTGCTCAACAGCAGCGCAGTGTCCAGCGCTGATGATCGCTACTTCTATGCCCGCGTCACGCACCCGCTGCATGCCCATACCATCTTTGACGTTAAATTTACGCAACTGGCTGCCATTATCCCCGATGTAAATACCACCATCGGTAAGCACACCGTCGACATCTAGAGATAACAGCCGAACATCGCAGAGTCGTGACTTGAACAGAGCTGACATTTCAACTTTTAATTCAATGCTCATACGAACGTTTCCCGGCTGTCCTCGCAACGTTTCGTCTAAAGTAACCGTTGTCGCCCGTGACACATTTATTGATGGCAGGTGACCGCGCGCCTCGGCTTTTATCAGATCGTATGTTCACCGCATTAGCGCTGTGTTAGCCGAAACTCAATCCGGTGGTTACGTCTATGGGCGATCTCATCGTTACCGGGGTCTCGCGGTTGATAGTCGCCAAAGGCGACTGCTCCCAATTGGTTTGGGCTGATTCCACCACTGATAAGAAACTTCATCACTGCCATCGACCGGGCTGCGGAAAAGTCCAGGTTTGATTTAAAATGGCTTTGTTGACGCAGATCCTTGCCTGTATGACCATCAATTCGCAGTATCCATTTTAGATCAGCCGGAATGGTCTTGGCAACGGCAAGAAGGCTTTCGGACAGGTATCGCAATGCCTGTGTGCCCCGGTTTATTATGACCTCTGATCCTTGCTCAAACAGGGCGTCCGACTGAAAAATATAGTGTTCCTCCTCGGCGCGAAAGAAGGGGCTGACGCCTACTACCTTTTTAAGCTTTCCAACAAAGGCCCGCCGGTAGCGGCTCAAGCCGGCCGGCTCGGGTTCTGCATCCTCGATACGAGACTGGAAGTCGGCGAGCTGCTTTGAGAGTTTGTTATTTTCTGCCAGGGAAAAGTCCAGACTTTGGATATGGATATCCTGGGCCTCCTTCAACAATTGAAGGTTTGCATCCCGTTCCGCAAGTTCATTTTCTTGCTGCCGATGTAGCAATTCCAATTCCTTTTCGACAGCGGCTCGTCGCTCAATGCTCTCCGATAACGATTTTGCCAAGGACTGACGCTCGGCCTTGAGGATACCGGTAGTCTGAACTTCTAGAGATTGGAAGTCGGCGAGCTTCTTTGAGAGGTTATTATTTTCCTCCAGAGCAAAATCTAGACTTTGGATATGAATATCCTTAGCCTCCTCTAACAATTGAAGGTTTGCATCCCGTTCTGCGAGTTCATTTTCTTGCTGCCGATGTAGCAAATCCAATTCCCTTTCGACAGCGGCTCGTCGCTCAATGCTCTCCGATAACGATTTTGCCAAGGACTGACGCTTGGCCTTGAGGATATCGGTGGTCTGACGTTCTAGAGATAGGAACTTGGCGACGGTACCAAGTTCCTTGCGAAGTTCATTGGCCGAGACATTTTTATTTGCGGAAAACCGGTAAAGTTCCACATCGGTAGCATCCTGAGGGGAACTATCCAGAGAGCTTGCAGCGGTTGGCTCAGATTCTAAGTCCCCTCCTATTTGTTCAATCGCATCGCCAACTGCACTGTTAAGAAAATCAAGCTCATGGGCGCGCTCGCCGGATACGGCATCAAGCCGTTTTAGTCGTGCCTGCATGCGCTCGATCATTGCTTCCGTTTCGTCAAATAGTTCCTGAAAATCCTTTGTTGAGTCATTAATATCAGTTCCCATCACCGGCTCTGCAGCCGGCGGCATATGAGTATTTTCTGGTAACTGCTGGGCTAATGCGGAGAAACATAAAAATATCGCAGCAAACATCCCCGCCGCCAAGCGAACAGCAATCCCATCAGACATGGCCTTTGTCCTCTCGCAGGTGCTGATAATTTTTATCACAAGGAAATATATTTTGCGACCGCCATCAGAGAAAGGCAGGAGGCAGAGCGGGCAACGTTAATAGAAATTTAGTGTAAACCTAAGAATGAATTCTTTGGGCACATCGGAAAGCATTAGCGGAGTAGGCCGAACGGAGTTGGCCATAGCTATGGTCTATCTATGCAATGCTGTCAGAACGGAATTTCGTCGTCAAGGTCTCCGCCACTGGGGGTGCGACTTGAGCCCACGCTTCCACTGGAGGAACCGCTCTTCTCGTTACTGGAAACGCTGCCACCAGAATAGCTGTCCTCAGCGGGGGCGTCGAAGTTGCCCCCCCCTTCGCCTCCACCACGGGTATCGAGCATTGTCAGTTCGCCGCGGAACTTTTGTAAGACAACTTCGGTGGTATAGCGTTCCTGGCCATCTTTATCCGTCCATTTTCGCGACTGTAACGCGCCTTCTATATAAACTTTAGAGCCCTTGCGCAGATATCGTTCAGCCACCTCGCCCAGGCGGTCGTTGAAGATAACAACACGGTGCCATTCAGTTTTTTCGCGGCGTTCACCTGATTGTTTATCGCGCCACGATTCTGAAGTAGCCACGGGAAAATTTATGATTTTAGTCCCGTCCTGGGTAGTTCGCACCTCGACATCCCGGCCAAGATTGCCGACCAAAATAACTTTGTTGATACTGCCTGCCATGATCGGCACCCTCATTCTTCATATTAGGGAAGTTATTATAACGAAATAGCCCGCCCCGACCAGCCGCATATAAGGGGAATTTGGGAACAGGGACTCGCCTTTCCGACCAGGCCGAGCCATATAGTTATGTACTGGCACGATTTCCGCCCTGGCTTCCATTTACACAGTAGATCAATGCAAAAAAATATACATGTGCGCGGCGCGCGTGAACATAATCTAAAAAATGTAGAGGTGGAGATTCCGCGCGACAGCCTGACGGTTATTACCGGCTTGTCGGGGTCGGGAAAGTCTTCGTTAGCCTTTGATACGATTTATGCCGAAGGCCAGCGCCGTTATGTTGAATCCCTTTCGGCGTATGCCCGGCAATTCCTCGAACTGATGCAGAAACCGGACGTTGATTCTATCGATGGTCTGTCCCCCGCAATTTCCATTGAGCAGAAAACTACGTCGCGCAACCCCCGCTCGACGGTAGGGACGGTTACAGAAATTTATGACTATATGCGCCTACTATGGGCGCGGGTCGGCGTGCCGCATTCACCGGCTACCGGGTTACCTATTGAAAGTCAGACTGTCAGCGAGATGGTCGACAAGGTTATAGCCATGTCGGACGGTACCCGGCTTTACTTGCTTGCCCCAATGGTGCGCGGCCGCAAGGGCGAGTACCGCAAGGAACTGACCGATCTTACCAGGCGTGGTTTTCAGCGGGTGAAGATAGATGGAGCCCTTTATGAGATTGACGATGCACCGGCTCTAAAGAAGAACCTGAAACACGATATCGATGTGGTCGTCGACCGGGTCGTCGTCCGCGGCGATATACAAAGTCGACTTGCTGATAGCTTCGAAACGGCCCTGGCATTGTCCGATGGGCTTGCTTTTACTGAGGACGCCAATTCCGGCGAACGCCAGATATTCTCGGCTAAGTTCTCCTGTCCTGTCTCCGGGTTTACAATTGATGAAATAGAGCCACGCCTATTTTCGTTCAACAATCCCTATGGAGCCTGTTCGGCATGCGGTGGTCTGGGCACCGAAATGTATTTCGATCCTCAACTAGTGGTTCCCGATGAGCGGCGGTCCCTAGAAGAAGGTGCACTGGCACCCTGGGCTCATTCCTCTTCACAGTATTATGCTCAGACACTGGCCAGTTTGGCTGCGCACTATCACTTTGAGGTTTCTGCCTCGTGGAAAAAGCTATCGGAAGATACCCGTAAAGCCATTCTTTATGGCTCTGGCGGAGAGGTAGTTGCCATGCGCTACGATGACGGCCAGCGGGCTTACGACATCGCTAAACCATTTGAGGGCGTTATTCCTAATATGGAAAGGCGCTGGAAAGATACTGATTCCGCCTGGGTTCGGGATGAGATGTCCAAGTACCAGACCATTACCGCCTGTGGCGTTTGCTTGGGACGGCGCCTTAAGCCTGAGGCCCTCGCCGTGAAAATCGCCGGGGCCGATGTTAGTGATGTAGCAAACTTGTCAATTGACCATGCAGCTGACTGGTTTGACAGAGTCGAATCATCGCTGACTCCGCAACGCAAGGAGATCGCGCGACGTATCTTGAGAGAAATTAACGAGCGCCTAAAATTTCTTAAAAACGTTGGATTGGAATACCTATCCTTGTCGCGTGCGTCGGCCACGCTGTCGGGGGGTGAGAGCCAGCGTATTCGGCTGGCATCACAGATAGGTTCTGGGCTTACGGGTGTCCTCTATGTACTCGACGAGCCATCTATTGGCCTTCATCAACGAGATAACGTGCGCTTGCTGGAAACCCTCAGGCGGCTGCGCGATCTTGGCAATACGGTGATTGTCGTCGAGCACGACGAGGATTCTATTCGTAGCGCTGATTATCTGGTCGACATGGGACCCGGTGCCGGTATTCACGGCGGGCATATCGTTGCCCGCGGCACCCCAAATGAAGTAATGCTAAACCCCGAGTCTCTAACCGGTCAGTACATGACGGGTGGCCGGGAAATTCCCATCCCGACCCAGCGCCGATCCGGCCGGTCCAAGCAAAAAATTACGGTTGTTGGTGCCTGCGCTAACAACCTAAAAAACCTTACCGTAAAATTCCCTCTTGGCACCTTTATGTGCGTCACCGGGGTCTCGGGTGGCGGAAAATCAACACTGGTTATTGACACACTTTATAAAGGATTATCTCGTAAACTTAATTCATCACGCGAACAACCAGGGAAGCACACTCGTATTGACGGTATTGAGTTCATCGACAAGGTCGTGGACATCGATCAATCGCCGATAGGACGGACACCACGCTCCAACCCTGCCACTTATACCGGTGCATTCACACCCATCCGTGACTGGTTCTCCGGGCTGCCTGAAGCGAAGGCACGAGGCTATAAATCAGGGCGCTTCTCGTTCAACGTTAAGGGTGGCCGTTGCGAATCCTGTCAGGGCGACGGCCTTATCAAGATCGAGATGCACTTTTTACCTGATGTCTATGTCGAGTGCGACGTATGCAAAGGTAAGCGTTATAACCGGGAAACGCTCGACATATCCTTCCGCGGAAAATCCATCGCCGACGTGCTGGATATGACAGTTGACGAGGGGCTTGAATTCTTCAAAGCAATACCGACATTGCGCAACAAGCTCGAAACCTTGCAGCGTGTAGGGTTGGGTTACATCCATCTGGGTCAGCAGGCAACAACCCTATCAGGCGGCGAGGCACAGAGGGTAAAGCTGGCCAAAGAACTATCCAAGCGGGCAACCGGGCGAACCTTCTATATCCTCGATGAACCGACTACGGGACTGCATTTCGAGGACGTTCGAAAGTTACTCGAGGTCTTGCATACCCTTGTCAATAAAGGCAATACCGTTGTCGTCATCGAGCACAACCTTGAAGTAATCAAGACTGCGGACTGGATTATCGACCTGGGCCCCGAAGGCGGATCAAAGGGTGGGGATCTTATTATCACTGGGACACCAGAACGTGTGGCGGCGACTGAGGAAAGCTACACGGGACAATATCTGGCCGCGCATTTGAAACCTAAGAACGGAGCCTGACAACGGCGCTTAGTCGCCGTTGTCGTTCCCTTCCGGCAAGGAGCCAAAACCGAAGACCCGCTCAGCAAACGTCGGGTATGTTTTGGCAATTTCTTGACAGATGACGCTTCGCAACCTCGATAAGCAATCAGGATCAGGCAACGGCGTCACGGGTACATTCTCGGGAATATCAAACTCAAAGCCGGTATTATCACAAATTTCCTCGACCGTATGTCCGGGATGAACGCTCTCCAGCCTAAATAACCGGCGCTGCCGGTCGAATGACATTAGGGCAAGATTCGTAACTAGTGCCTGAGGACCGCCGGGGCGGTAAACGTCATCCGGACTGGTCCCTGGAGCACTGATAAAATCAACTTTTGGCACCAGAACACGGCGGGTGTGCTCCTCACGAAAGAGAATGACCTTGGGGACAACAAAGTACATGTAGGCGGACCCAAAGGAGCCAGGAAATCGAACCTTTAAGTTTGGATAACTCCCAACCCCAACCAAATTAATGTTCGCCTCACCATCAATTTGACCGCCGCCAAGAAAAAATACGTCGATGCGGCCTTGGCCAGCACAATCGAAAAGCTCCCGCCCGCCGTCACTGAAGGGGTTATTCGCTTGACCGTGGATTAGTGATACTCGTGTATTCCCGCCTGACAGCTCTCGCTGAAGCAATGCGGCGGACCCTGGAATCGGCGAAGCGGCGCCGACAGCAATGTGTCCAACTCCGCTAATTAGGCGTGCAATTGTGCAAATTAGGAACTCTTCGGAGCTGTAGGTCACGAGGATATTATTTTCATAAGCTGCTCCTCGCCCAGTACATGCTTCGACATATAGTCCTGGAATCCATCTTTGCTTTTGGCCTGTAGCGCGTAGGCAACGATATGTTTTGTATTAGGAATCTTATAACCTGGAAGCCCAAT
>CAUZNJ010000023.1:0-14501 GCA_963580965.1 Alphaproteobacteria bacterium
TCATGCCGATCCCGGTGACGCTTTTGTACTCAACATCCCACGGCAGGTGGGACACGCAGCTCGACATGAGATCAAGCAGGTCTCCGTCAGCGGGCAGATGCTCGCGGAAATAGTCGTTCAGCGCCGCGCAGGCAGGGTCATCGATATGGGTAACGAGACGCGGTTGTTCATAAAACAGCCCGTCATCGGACTCGTCGGTCCGCAGGAAGTGCTCGGGCTGTAATTGTTCGCTGTCCTCTGCCACGGGTTATTGCGCCGCTGCTTGCTGAAAGGGTGGTTCGCCGGCAAGGACCGAATGATCGTCTTCCAGGGTAATACGCCGCAGCATCCGGCGTTCGTCGCTAGGAAAATCAGTGCGTGCATGAACAGAGCAGCGATTATCCCACATCATGATATCGCCGGGGCGCCATTGGTGCTCATAGACGAATTCGGGTTTGCTTTGATGCTCGAACAGGAAGTCGAGTAACTCGCGGCTTTCTTCAGGGCTTACGCCGATGATTTCTTCGGTCATCAATTTACTCACGAAAAGCGCCGAACGTCCGGTTTCGGGATGTTTGCGGAATACCGGGTGGGCAAAATGCGGATGCACACTCTTGTCATAGCTATCAGCCGTTTTGTGCTGATTGCCATAATCGTAAATATGCAGCGCTTTTTTGGTGCCAATGCGGTGCTTGATGTCCTCCGGCAAGGTTTCTGCGGCTGTATAGCTGTTAGAGAATAGAGTGTTGCCACCATGGGCTGGAATATCGATGGCGTAGAGCAGTGTCGCTTTGAGGGGACTCTCGTAATAGGGCGTGTCGGAATGGAACATCATTTCACCATCCGGCAGGGTGCCGATCGGTTTGCCGTTTTCCCGCTCGTTTGTGATTAACATGACGGCGTTACTGGTTTTCTGTTCGTGTTTGGTCGCGGTGGATTGAAGACGCACGGCGACCTTGCCAAAACTGGCGGCATAAGCGTGCTGTTGATCCAATGTTAGCTCCTGATCGCGAACCAGCACGATGATGTGGTCATGCCAAGCCTGTTTAATAGCTTTGGTGACATTCGGGGCCAGGGGTTCCCTTAGGTCTACGCCGAGAACTTCCGCACCGATGGCATCGCAGATCGGTCTAATTTCAAAATCAGTCATGCCCGTACCTGTTTTCTATAATTTTTTGGATTGAACGCCATTGAAGGCCGGAACTCAAGGCGTCTGTGTTCCATTTGACGCCTTTAGGGACGGGGCGTAGAGTCTTTGAAAAGTAGAAAATGCAGGGCTTTGCGAAGGAGACGGTGATGGAAGTGACGCGTCTATCAGATGCACTTGGGGCATATGTGTCCGGTGTGGATCTTGGCAATGTCGATGCCGGAGCAGCCGATAAGATTAGAGAGGCGTTCTACGAGCATCAGATTCTGCTGTTTCGCGGCCAGGATATTTCGATGGAACAGCATATCGCCTTCAGTAAAAACTTCGGGCCGCTTGAGGTTCATATTTCCAAAGACAGCTTGCACGACGATCATGAGGAGATACTGCTGGTCTCCAATAAAAAAGAAAACGGCGCGTATATCGGTGTGGAAAATGCTGGTGACTCCTGGCATTCGGACTTGTCATATATGCCGGAACCCAGTCTGGGCTCACTGCTCTATGCGCTGGAGGTTTCGGAAATCGGCGGTGATACCGAATGGCTCAACATGTATGACGCCTATGACACGCTGCCGGAAGAGACTAAGCAGCGGATCGACGGACTTAAAGCCCGTCACAGCTTTAATCGCTATAAGAACAACCGCATTGGTGTGCCGTCGCAGCGACAAGAAGGCGGCAAGGAGCGCTATGAGAAGCTCAGCCCGCCTGATGTCTTTCATCCCGTGGCGCGGACTCACCCTGATACAGGCCGAAAAGCACTTTATGTTTCGCCAAGGTTCACGTTGGGTATCCTCGACGGGTCAGAGGACGAGGCGCAAGACTTGCTCGATGAGTTGATTGAACACGTGACGCAGCGGAAATTTGTTTATCGTCATGAATGGGAGGTTGGCGATCTCGTCATGTGGGACAATCGATGTACGCTGCATTTGGCCTGCCGGGGGATACCCGAAGATCAGGTCCGGCATATGCATCGTACGACGATCTCTGGCGATGTGCCGTTTTAAGGGAAGATGAGCATGCAGATTAATCCGCTTTCAGATGTCCTGGGCGCCGAGGTCATTGGCATTGATGTCGGAAACCTCGATGAGGCGATTTTCGACAAGGTCCATGAGGCTTTTTTGGAGCACCATGTGCTGGTGTTCCGCGACCAGGAGTTGTCGCCAGAAAGACAGGTGGATTTCGCTCAACGGTTCGGTGAGCTGGATGTTCATATCCAGAAGGACAATAAACATTCGAGCCATGAGGCCATACAAATCCTTTCGAATAAGAAGGTGAATGGAGAATATATCGGTTCTCCATCGGCTGGCGATGCCTGGCATTCGGACCTGTCCTACACGGATATTCCGACGCTGTGCACGATGCTCTATGCCATGGTAATCCCGGAAGTTGGTGGCGATACCGAATGGTCCAACATGTATCGCGCCTATGATGGCTTGTCCGAGGAGATGAAGCAGAAACTGGATGGGCTGCATGCCCGCCATACATTCAACCGATTTCGTAACCATCGCGTTGAAGTTCCTGAAATATATAAAGGAATGGGCAAAGAGCGCTATGCGGATATAGCTCCGCCGGATGCGGTTCACCCGCTTGTCCGTACCCATCCTGAAACTGGTCGCAAGGCTCTGTATCTTTCCGAACGCTTCACCATCAGTATCGAAGAGTTAGAAGAAGACGAAGGCCAGGCGTTAATGGACGAATTGATCACGCATCAGAAACAACGCGACTTCATCTATCGACATAAATGGGACCTGCATGATCTGACCATCTGGGATAATCGTTGTCTGATCCATCTTGCCTGTGGCGGCGTTCCTAAAGGACAAATTCGACATATGCACCGTGTCATCGTGCGCGGCGATAAACCCTACTGACCAATAACTCCAGGAGTGAATAAGAATGGCTGACGAGAGAGTTGCTTCAACAAAACCCCGTATTCGGCACACGATGCTTCGGGTGAAAGACCTCGACCGGTCGGTTAAATTCTATGCCGAGGTCATGGGAATGCAGGAATTCCGCCGTAATGCGAATGAAGGTGGCAAATACACCGTCGTTTTCATGGGGTTTGGTGACGAGAACTCTGATCCTGCGATTGAGCTGACCTATAACTGGGGCGAGGACGATGGCTACGAGGTTGGAACAGGCTTTGGCCATGTCGCCATTGGGTATCCGGATATCTACGAGGTCTGCAAAAAGGTTGAAGCATTTGGCATGGAAGTGCCGCGTCCGCCGGGGCCGCTAAAACATTCCGGTCCCAATGGCCCGGTTATCGCCTTTATCCGCGATCCTGACGGCTATTCAATCGAACTAGGCCAACGTGCCTAACGACAACAAGATCAAAAAATACAAATGAAAAAACGACCTACAGGGAGATTAAACAATGGCGGAGAATGCACCGGCTGAAGCAGTACGCGCGAGTAACGAACATAAGTTTGCTTATAAAGACCTTCGTGACTGGCTTGCAGAAGCTGAAAAGCTTGGCGAGCTAGAGACGATAACCGGCGCGAGCTGGGAAGAGGATATCGGAATGGCGGCGACTGTCGCCAAATATCGCGATGGCTCCCCAGCATTGCTGTTTGATGAGGTCCCCGGCTGCGCTAAGGGTTTCCGGGTGCTGTGCAATTTCTTTGGCGGTAAACGCAAGAATTTGACGCTTGGCTTTCCCGAGCATCTCAACAAGGTCGAGCTTTCAGAAGCCTGGGCCGGCATTTACTCGCATGAACAGGGGGCTTTGATTCCGCCGGTCTATGTCGATGATGGTCCGGTGTTCGAAAACATCATGACCGGCGATGATATCGATGTGCTCGCCTTCCCATCACCCATGTGGCACGAGGAAGATGGCGGACGCTATATCGGCACCGGCACCTATAACGTCACCCAAGATCCCGATACCGGCTGGTATAATCTTGGTTGTTACCGGGTCATGGTGATCGATGAAAAGACGGTGGCCTATAACTCCGCGCCCGGAAAACACGGCCGCATCCATCACGAAAAGCACGTCGCCAAAGGTGAAAAGATGCCCGTCGTCATGGTTGTCGGTGGTGAGCCGCTCGCATTCCTGCTCGGTGGTTATGAAGTGCCGTCAGGGGTGAGCGAGTTCGATGTAATGGGCGGCCTGCGCGGTAAGCCCATAGAACTGGTTCGCGGTAAAGTAACAGGGCTGCCATTCCCGGCTGATGCTGAGATCGTCATCGAGGGCTGGGTCGATCCGGAGGAAGTCGTTCCGGAAGGCCCGTTTGGGGATTGGTGCGGCAGTTATACCGAACCGGGACGTGTACGGCCTAAATGTGATGTCGCGGCGATCTATTACCGGAATGACCCGATCATCCTTGGTTTTCCACCACAGCATTTGCCGGACGAATTTTCACGGTTCAGGGCAATTACTCGTTCAGCGCTGATGAAACGCAATATCGAAGCCGCTGGGGTGCCGGATATTCATCAGGTCTGGTGCCATGAGGTGGGCGGCTCACGGATGTTGACCGGCGTATCGATCAAGGCCCGCTATCCCGGCCATGCGATGCAGACAGGACATATTGCCAGCCAGTGCCATGCCGGTGCCTATGCCGGCAAATGGGTCATTGTCACCGATGACGATGTCGACGTGACTGATCTGGAGGAGCTGATCTGGGCGGCGCTGATGTGCTGTGACCCGGCAACGGAGATCGATTTCATCAGAAATGCTTGGACCTCGAATGCCGATCCCCGACTGCATCCTGATGATAAGGCGAAAGGGAACGTCACGAATTCCCGTATGATTATTGATGCAACGAAGCCGTTCCATTGGGCGGACCGCTTCCCGAAATCAACCAAACCCAGTCCAGAAACATTGGAGGCTGCCCGTAAGAAATTTGGGCACCTTGCGTAAGGACAACATAAAATATGGCCGAGTCATCTACCGCCGCAAGCGATCGCGAACACAATTTACGCCATACGCTGGTCTATCAGAACCTGCGTGACTGGATTGCTGAGGCTGACCGTCTTGGTGAATTGCGTGACGTAAAAGGAGCGAGTTGGGAGCAGGATATCGGGCTCGCTTGTACGGTCGTGAAATATGACGAGGATGCACCGGTCCTGTTGTTTGATGACATTCCTGGTGTGAAGCCGGGGTTTCGCGTATTGGCGAATTTCTTTGGCGGAAAACGCAAGAATATGACGCTGGGATTTCCAACTAATCTGTCGAAGGTCGAGCTGTCGGATGCCTGGGCTGAGGTCTATTCGCACGACCAGCAGTCGCTAATACCGCCGGTTATTGTGGACGACGGTCCGGTTTTTGAAAATATCCAGATGGGTGATGAGGTCGATATTGATCAGTTCCCGTCGCCGATCTGGCATGAAGGTGATGGCGGGCGTTATATCGGCACCGGAAGTTACAACGTTACTGCCGATCCGGATAATGGCTGGCTCAACCTTGGCTGCTACCGAATCATGGCGAAAGATTCAAAGACCGTCGCCTTTAACACAGGTCTTGGTAAGCACGGCCGCATGCATTTTGATAAGAACGCCGCAAAGGGCGAAAAAACGCCTGTCGTGATGGTGATCGGTGGCGATCCGATGGCGTTCATTATGGGTGGCTATGAAGTCCCGTCGGGTGTCAGCGAATATGATGTGTTGGGTGGCCTGCGTGGCAAACCTGTCGAGTTGGTAAATGGTAAGGTTACCGGACTGCCGTTTCCGGCGGATGCGGAAATTGTCCTTGAAGGTTTTGTCGATCCAGAAATAGAAGTGTCGGAAGGTCCATTCGGCGATTGGTGTGGCAGCTATACCGAGAGCGGCAGACGACGCCCGAAATGCGATATTGTTGCGGTCTATCACCGGAATGATCCCATCATTCTCGGTTTTCCGCCGCAAAGCCTGCCTGATGAATATTCCCGTTTCCGATCGATAACCCGGTCGGCCCTATTGCGGCACGCGGTCAACGCGGCTGGTGTCCCTGATGTAAAAGCCGTCTGGTGCCATGAGGTTGGTGGCTCGCACATGCTGACCGGTATCTCGATTACCCAGAGATATCCTGGTCATTCGACGCAGGCGGCGCAAATCGCGTCGCAATGTCAGTCAGGCGCTTATGCCGGAAAATGGGTAATCGTGACTGACGAAGATGTTGATGTTGCCGATCTTGAAGAACTGATCTGGGCGGCGCTCATGCGCTGTGATCCGGTGAACGATATTGATTTTATCAAATATGGCTGGACGTCATTTGCGGACCCCCGGCTCGATCCTGAAGAACGGGCCAAGGGGAACATTACCAATTCACGAATGATCATCGATGCCTGTCGTCCCTTCCACTGGAAGGACGATTTCAATAAATCAACCAAGCCGTCAGAAGAATTGCTGACGCTGGCACGGGAAAAGTTTGGCTATCTGCTGGAGTAAATAGTGCCGCGAGTGGCGGAGCGTAGTTTCAAGGGCGTTGTATAAAAATAAGAACCGAGAAACTGATAACAGGGAGATGAAGAATGTCTTTTACGACGAAAGCAGCGGTATTTACCGTGGCTGGGTTGGCTGCGGTGTTTATGACGGCACCGGATGTATCTGCCCAGTTCTACAAAGGGAAAAAGCTCGATATGTACTCGGCGGGCGGGGCCAAAGGCTCCTATAACCGCCATTTGAGGGTACTTGAGAGATATCTGAATAGGCACATACCGGGAAACCCGGAGATTGCTATCAACCCGATGCCGGGTGCTGGTGGACTGAAAGCGGCAAACTATTTGTATAACGCCGCAGCCCGCGATGGCACGGCGGCAGGGACATTGCTCAAAACCATCGGGCTGAATGAAGCCATCGGACGCCGTGGCGTAAAATACAAGACAGCGAAATATACCTGGCTTGTTAGTTCCGGCCCGATTGATTCGGTTCTCGCGCTTTGGAAAGATACATCGCCGGCGCAAAACATTGGCGATGTGTTCAAGAAGAAGATCATTCTGGGGTCAACCGGAAAGGGCTCACCGACCTTTATTGAGCCAACGATCATGAATGCAACCATCGGCACGAACTTCCAGGTGATCACCGGCTACAAAGGGCTGGGCAAGGTTCATCTGGCCGTAGAACGTGGTGAAGTTCAAGGTCGGTTTGCCTCTTGGGAAGCTATCAAATGCTGCAAAAAGGGCTGGATAAAGAACAAGAAAATCTTGATCTTGATGCAGTCCGGTCTGGTTCGAAATAAAGACCTGCCGAATGTCAAAAACGTTTGGGAATTTGCCAAAAACGATAAAGACCGTGAATTCCTTAAATTCCTCGCGGCAGGTTCAACACTGGGCCGTATCTATCTTGCACCGCCTGGAATTCCCAAGGCCGCTGCTAAAGCGCTTCGTAAAGGCTTCTGGGATGCGCTACATGATCCGGAGTATGTCGCGGAGACCAAGAAGCGCGGCATGGGCCTAGGGCCGATGCCGCACGACAAGGCTTATGCACTTGCCATGAGCATCATGAATGCCAAACCGGCGGTTCTAAAGCGGGCCCAAAAATACCTACTTCGGAAGCGCAAAAAGAAGAAGTAGTTCATCGACGAAAGTGAGTAGGGCGGTCGGGCAAAAACTGACCGCCCTTTCGTTGATTGAAAGGTTCTCCGCATGAATTCTCACATGTTCGATATGGCGCTCAGCGCGCTGGATCAGATTTTCGATCCGACGCGGCTGATGTTCCTTGTTCTTGGCACTCTGATGGGGCTGCTCGTCGGTGCCATCCCCGGTGTCGGCGGCCTCGTTGGGCTGACGCTGCTATTACCGTTTACCTTTGGCATGGACCCGTACTCCGCGATTGCCGTGATGATGGGCCTCCTTGCGGTTACCACGACCTCTGACACCATTCCGGCGGTGTTATTTGGCGTGCCAGGAACGGTTGGCTCGGCGGCTACTATTCTCGATGGTTACCCACTTGCCAAACAAGGACAGGCGGGGCGTGCACTTGGTGCCGGGTTTATGGCGTCGATGCTCGGAGGCCTGTTTGGCGCCATCCTACTCGGTTTCAGCATGCCCGTCTTGAAGCCGTTGGTTCTCGGCGTTGGTTCTCCAGAGCTCCTGGCAATCTGCGTCTTTGGTCTTTCGCTGGTTGCCGTATTGTCCGGTGGTGCTGTTCTCAAAGGACTGGGCGCGGCCTGTATCGGGCTTTTGGTGGCGACGACCGGCGATGATCCACAGACATCTCAGCTGCGTTGGACATTTGGAACGCTATATCTCTATGACGGGTTGCCCATTGTGCCGTTGGCGCTGGGCATGTTTGCCATGCCCGAACTCGCTGACCTCGCAATTTCGCGGAAAACCATTGCCGACGAAGCCAAAAAGGAAAACATGCAGGGCCAGTGGGAAGGCGTTAAAGACGTCTTTTCCCATAAGTTTCTCGTTCTGCGTTGCGCGTTAATCGGCTCGGGGCTTGGTTCTATCCCCGGGATTGGCGCCTCGGTTATTGACTGGATCGCCTATGGTCATGCGGCGCGAACGGAAAAAGGGGCGGCGGACACTTTTGGTAGCGGAGATATCCGTGGTGTCATCGCATCTGAAAGTTCCAACAACGCCAAAGAAGGCGGATCGCTAGTACCGACGATTGCCTTTGGCGTGCCGGGTAGTGCCTCAATGGCGCTCTTGCTTAGCGCGTTTCTCCTGCTCGACATTCCGCCGGGTGAAGAGATGCTCACCACCAAGCTGGACCTGTCGTACACGCTGGTCTGGTCGGTCGCGATTGCCAACATCATCGGCGCCGGTGTTTGTTTGGCGGGCGCGCATCATCTGGCAAAAATCTCAGTCATTCGGATCGGTATCTTGGTGCCGATTGTTCTCTCGGTGGTCTTTATCGGTGTCTATCAGGCCTCGCGGGTGTGGGGCGACTTCGCAGCGATGTTCATTTTCGGTCTGCTCGGTTGGCTGATGAAGCGGTTCGGCTGGCCACGACCACCGCTGGTTCTCGGGTTTGTGCTCGGTGGGCTGATTGAAAATTATCTATTCATCTCAGTGGAGCGCTATGAGTGGGCCTGGCTTGGACGCTGGCCGGTGATGATCATCCTTGGCCTGACGCTGTATGGCGTTCTCGGGCCTGTGATAAAACGGTTTGTTGGCTCCAGCGGCAAAAAGGATGTGAAGCTGACAGCTAATTTCCGTTCACCCCAGATTATACCGGCGTCATATTTTTCAGTGGCGATTATCTTCATCTTCGCGGTGTTCTTTTTCCGGGCAGGTGAATTCGAATTTGGCGCGCAGCTGGTTCCCCGCATTGTCACCGGCTTTGGTATGCTGTTTATTGCTGCGGAACTGTTTGGCCAGATGTTCTTCACGGAGCAGAAACTGGGCGGTGGGCCCGTGAAAAAGGCGCAGATATTCGACTTTGCGGAATCCTTTGATCATCTGACTAGTAAGGAAATTGTGCAGCGAGCGTTGGCGTATGCCGCTTGGGCGCTGAGTGTCGTTGGTGTTGGCTATGTCATTGGACTGCTGGCGGCAGTTCTTGTGTTCTTGCTCTGCTATATGCGGTTTCATGGCAAGGAAAGCTGGCGGATGGTGCTGATTATCGGCCTCTGCGTCTGGTTGTTCTATCTGTTGTTGTTTCAGGTGGTGCTCGATGTTCACTGGCCGCATAGCTGGATCGGCTTGCAATTTCCGATCCTGCGTTCAAAATTCGAGATATTCTGACGGGAGAAAATTATGGGACAGCTAGAGGGCAAAGTCGCCGTTGTGACCGGTGGGTCGCTGGGCATTGGCGCTGAATATTGCAAACGCCTTGCCGAAGAGGGTGCCAAAATCGTTATTGCCGATCTCGAAGATGCTAGCAGCGTCATTGGCGTAATCGAACAGGCTGGCGGCGAGGCCATCTATGTCGAGACCGATGTCGCGAGTGAGACTGCCAATATGAACACAGCGGCCGAGGCATTTGAAGCATTTGGCAGGCTCGACATTCTGGTCGCCAATGCCGGGTTGTATACGCATCTCCGGCGGGGACCGTCTTTAGACGAAACTGTTGATGAATGGGACGCTGTTTATAACGTCAATATCAAGGGCGTTTGGCTCGGCGCTAAAGCCTGTATCCCGGAAATGAAGAAAAACGGCTACGGCAAAATCATTAATATAGCCTCTACTGCTGCATTCCAGGGAACGCCGGGAATTACGCGCTATGCAGCGTCTAAGGCGGCTGTCGTAGGAATTACGCGGTCGATGGCGCGGGAATATGGCGATGATGGTATCCGCGTAAATGCTATCGCGCCGGGGCCGATTGAGACTGAAACTGGTAAGCAGTACGAAACCGAAGAAAGCATCAAACGGCGGGTGGCGAGCGGTAAAAAGCGTGCACTGGGTCGCAATGGTATGCCTGCGGACGTTCTTGGGTTATGTGTGTTTCTATCGTCGCCGAAGAGCGATTTTATGAGTGGTCAAACGGTCGTCGTCGATGGCGGCGGCACGATGTGGTGAGAAAGGGTTAAGTCGATGGCGAGACTGGACGGACGAGTAGCGATTGTAACGGGCGGTGCGCGGAGTATTGGCGCAGCCTTCGCCAAAGGTTTGGCTGCAGAAGGCGCCAAAATCGTCATCGCTGATCTCGACGCGGCAGAGGAAACGCTAGGTATTATCAAGCAAGCTGGTGGCGAAGCGATGGCCGTCAAAACTGATGTCACCAGCGAAAGAAGTTGTGAAGAGATGGTCGCCAGAGCCGTTGAAGCTTATGGCAAGCTCGATATTCTCGTCGCCAATGCCGGGCTTTGGGTTCACCTCGAACGCCAGGAAGCCACGAAAATAGATGTCGATACCTGGGAAAAGGTAATGTCGGTGAATGTTAAGGGTGTCTGGTTATCGGCTAAAGCGGCAATCCCGGAAATGGTGAAGCACGAATACGGCAAGATCATCACGGTGGCCTCCACCCGGGCGATGAAGGGCGGCGCCGGAATGCTGCACTATGATACCAGCAAGGGGGCCGTCATCGGCCTAACCCGGTCACTTGCCCGTGAATATGGGCCGTCCGGCATTTGCGCCAATATCATTGCGCCGGGCGCGACAGACACCGAAATCAGCCAATCTCTGGCGACTGACACCCAGAAGGAACGCCGGGTGGCCAGTGCCCAGGCGCGCGCGATCAAGCGTGCAGAAGAACCAAATGATCTGGTGGGCGCCTGTGTTCATTTGGCATCACCCGAAAGCGATTTCATGTCGGGTCAGACACTGGTCGTCGATGGCGGTGCTATTGTTTGGTGATACTACGCGACCAAACTGTCGCCGCTGACTTTGCTGCGGCGCAGGCGACGGTCATCGCCCCGCTCAAAATTGGTGCGGGCGTGGGTGACGGCTAGGTTGTCCCAGATAATGAAGTCGCCAACCGTCCACTCGTGTTCATAGACGAACTGTCGTTGTTCTGCGTGATCGAAGATCGGGTCTAGGATGGTGGAACTTTCTGCGATAGATAGCCCTTCAAGCTGACAGGTCATCAGCCGGTTGACGAAAAGCGCTTCGCGACGGGTTTGTGGATGGGTGACGACACAGGGTTGCCAGGCCTTTTCAATTTTTTCCAGATTATCGAGATCGGGTTTCTCAATGGTTGCGTAGTCATAAACGCTGAGCGCTTTTTTGCTGCGGATCGTCTTTTTGAGACCTTCCGGCATGGTTTCCCAGGCCTGATACATATTGGACCACATCGTGTTGCCGCCAATTTTGGGAATGGCGAGGGCGCAGAGCATTGTGAACTTATCGGGTGCATCGGTGTAGCAGGTGTCGTGATGAAACCACATCTCGCCATCGGGGATGACGCCAGTAGGGTCGCCGTTTGCATCACGAATATTGCTGACATAGGCGATTCCCGGTGTGTCAGAGGAACTGGCGGGAACGACATAATCAGACGGCAGTTGGCGTTTTCGTATCGGGCCGAGGGCACGTGTGAAGGCCAGCTGCTGCTTGGCATTAAAAGTTTGGCCAGGAAAGATCGCGACCTGATGCTCATGAATAATCGCGCGTATCGCAGCGGCGAGCGCTTCATTCGGCGTATCGCGAAAATCGAGCCCGGTAATGCAGGCTCCCAGAGGGGCGTCGAGCGGTGTTACTTCCATGGATACGATAATAGCAGAAGATCCGCCGAAGGGGAGTTGAAACCTTGGCTGCCGCCGTTCACACTGCGGCCAAACAATGACAGGCTATGGAGTAGAAGATGGGCAGAGTAGAGGGACGCGTTGCCATTGTGACCGGGGCCGCTCAAGGTTTGGGCGCAACCTATGCACGGGCTTTGGCCGCTGAAGGTGCCAAGGTTGTGATTGCGGATCGAGATAGCGGTGCGGCTGTGGTTGAAGAGATTAAAGCTGCGGGTGGCGACGCGATTGATGTGCCGACCGATGTTCGCGAAGAGTCCGCAACCCTTGAAATGGTCGCCAAGACCGTCGAAGCCTTCGGCAAGCTGGATATTATGGTCAATAATGCGGCTATCTTTACCGCACTTGAACGCAAAGCATTTGATGAAATTTCCGTGGACGAATGGGATTTGATGCACGCCGTGAACGTGCGTGGCACCTGGCTGTGTTGTCGCGCGGCGGTTGCCGAGATGCGTAAGCAGCAATATGGCAAGATCATCAATATCTCGACCAGCCGGATTTTCCAGGGCGTGCCATTTTTTCTGCACTATGATTCCACAAAAGGCGCGGTTCTCGCGATTACGCGTTCGCTGTGCAAAGAGGTCGGTGATGACGGCATCCGGGTGAATTGCATCGCGCCTGGCTCGACGATGAGTGAGAACGTCCGGAAACGGACTAATTGGCAGGGCAGTGGTGCCAAGGTTCAGCTCGCGAACCGGATGATTAAACGCGAACAGCTGCCGGAAGATCTGGTTGGCGCCGTGCTCTTTCTGTCTTCGGCGGAAAGTGACTTTGTCACTGGCCAGACGATGCTGATTGACGGCGGCGTTAGTACGCACTGAATAAGTAGCCTTTTCCATACCAACTATAACGCCGCCGGGTTGGCCTGTTGGCTCGGTTGCGCTATAGCTGCGCCCGACATTTAATATCTATTGATTTCTGAAAAGGACAAGACCTGTGGCTGAACGCACCCCCGCACGTAATTACCCCGATTTACATGACCATTTGAAAGCCCTCGACGAGGCTGGACTGTTGGTAACAGTTGATCGTGAGATCAATAAGGACACCGAGATGCACCCGCTGGTGCGTTGGCAGTTCCGCGGCGGGATTGAAGAAAAAGACCGTAAAGCCTTCTTGTTCACCAATGTTGTGGATTCCAAGGGCAACAAGTTCGATATGCCGGTGGCTGTTGGCGTGTTGGCGGCAAACCGCGAAATCTATGCCATGGGCATGGGTTGCCCGGTAGAAGAAGTGCAGGATCGCTGGGCGCAGGCAATTGCCAACCCGATCCCGCCGAACGAGATTTCCAGCGAGGAAGCACCGTGCCATGAGGTTATTATCGAGGGCGACGAGCTTGATAAGCCGGGCAATGCGCTGGATGCCATCCCGGTGCCGATCTCGACACCCGGTTGGGATGTCGGACCCGTTGCGACGTTGACCCAATATGTCACCAGAGACCCGGATACCGGCCTGACGAATATGGGTAACTACCGTGCCCAGATTAAAGCGCCCCGCCGGATGGGGATGAACCCATCGCTGGAGCTGCGTCCTGGTATCTATGTTCACTGGGAAAAAATGAAGAAGCGCGGTGAGAAACTACCGGCTGCCGTCGTGCTGGGCGCTCCTTCATGTGTAACTTTCACTGCTGCTCAGAAACTACCTGAAAACCTTGAAGAAATCACTGTTGCAGGTGGGCTGGTTGGATCGCCAATTAACGTCGTTAAGGCCCGTACGGTTGACCTGATGGTTCCCGCTGAAGCGGAGATCGTTGTCGAGGGTTATATCAACACGGAGATGCTTGAGCCGGAAGCGCCGTTTGGTGAAAGCCACGGCCATGTGAACTTGCAGGAATTCAACGCCTATATGGACGTTACCTGTATCACAAGGCGTTCGAAGCCAATCATGACCTCGATTATCTCTCAGGTCACACCGTCTGAGTCTTCCTGCATCAAGCAGGTTGCTTATGAAACCATCTTTATGAACCACATGCGCGATGCGCTTGGTATCAAGGGTGTTCAACGGGTGGCACTGCATGAGCCATTGACCAACATCCGCAAGCTTGTGGTTCTAGTCTGTGACCGTGATATGCCGGCCACCGAAGTTTGGCGGGCCTTGTATGGTGCGGCAACGCTACTGCGCGCTGGTGGCAAGTTCGTCATCGCAGTCAATGACGATATCGATCCGTCCAATGCTGACGCGCTGTTCTGGGCGATGGCGTATCGTTGTAATCCGATCCTCGATATGCAGGTTTTGCCGCATCGGGATCAGGGCCATGGTCCGCGTTCCAAGCGTAATAACGGCGAAGATGGCTCGGTTCTCTATGACGCAACATTGAAGGAGAACTTCCCGCCAATTTCC
>CAUZNJ010000024.1:0-14209 GCA_963580965.1 Alphaproteobacteria bacterium
ACCATTCATTATGAGAAAGGTCCCCGGGCTTCGGTTGTGTTGTCGTCGTTCTGTATTTAAGGGCGGATGGATTAGACGAGGACCATCCCCTCTTCAGCGAATGATTTGTCAGCTTCGTCGTCGGGTCCAAGTAGCATATCATTGTGCGCGGCCCCAGACGGTATCATGGGGAATACGTTTTCTTTGGGGTCGACCGCTATATCGGCGATAACGGCCTTGTCGACTGCAAGCATTTCCATAATCACATCGTCGAGTTCTTCAGGCTGTGTTGCACGCAGACCAACGGCACCAAAAGACTCGGCAAGCTTGGCGAAGTCGGGCAGGGACTCCATATAGCTTTCAGCGTACCTGCCGCCGTGCATCAGTTCCTGCCACTGGCGGACCATGCCCATATACTGGTTATTCAGGATGAACACCTTAACAGGCAGGCGGTACTGGGCGACCGTCGCCATCTCCTGAATGTTCATCAAAATTGACGCTTCGCCGGCAATATCGATTACCAGGGCATTGGGGTGAGCGACTTGAACTCCCATCGCCGCCGGTAGTCCGTAGCCCATGGTGCCGAGTCCCCCGGAGGTCAACCAATGCTGAGGCTTGTCGAATCCAAAATGCTGGGCGGCCCACATCTGATGTTGACCGACCTCGGTAGTGACAAACACCTCCTTATGATTTCGTGTCAGCTCAAACAGCCTTTGAATGGCGTATTGCGGCTTGATAATAGATTTGGAGGTCTTAAAGCTGAGGCTCTTTTTCTCGCGCCATTTGTCAATGGATTTCCACCATGGAGCTAAATTACGGGTGCTGGGCTTTTTATTCAGCGCCTTATAGCCGCGAATAATTGACGTAAGAATTTCTGATGCGTCGCCGACGATTCCAAGATCAACTGGGACATTCTTGTTGATTGAGGATGGATCTATATCGATATGGATTTTCCGAGAATTTGGTGAAAATACATTCAGCCGACCCGTCACCCTGTCATCGAATCGCGAGCCGATAGCAATCATAAGGTCGCAGTCGTGCATGGCGTTGTTGGCTTCATAGCTGCCATGCATGCCAACCATGCCGAGGAACTGCTTATCGGTCGCTGGAAATGCACCCAGGCCCATCAAGGTCAGCGTACAGGGGAATCCTGTCATGCGGACAAATTCGGTGAGCAATTTAGATGCTTTTGGGCCTGAGTTGATGACGCCACCACCGGCGTAGATAATGGGCCGTCTTGCTGTTGACAGCATTTTGACTGCCTGGCGGATCAATGCGGGGTCGCCCTTGCGGCGAGGGTTATAGCTCTTGTGCGGAGCTGCTGCCGGCGGCACGTAGGTGCCCTGGCCCATGGCAACGTCCTTGGGCAGGTCGATGACAACAGGTCCCGGACGGCCACTGCGGGCGACGTGAAATGCCTCATGGACGGTTCGCGCCAAATCGTTGGCGTCTTTTACCAAATAATTGTGTTTGGTGCAGGGACGGGTGATGCCGGTTGTATCGGCTTCTTGAAAGGCGTCATTACCGATCAGGTGGGTCGGTACCTGGCCACAGATGCAGACGATCGGGACGCTATCCATCAACGCGTCGGTCAGGCCGGTTACTGCATTGGTTGCGCCGGGGCCGGACGTTACCAGGACAACGCCGACCTTCCCCGTCGAGCGCGCATAACCTTCGGCGGCGTGGGTTGCGCCTTGCTCGTGGCGCACAAGGATGTGACGGATGTGGTTCTGCTTGTACAGTTCGTCATAAATGGGAAGCACCGCGCCGCCGGGATATCCGAAAATTACATCAACACCCTGGTCTTTCAGGGCTTGTAGCAGAATTTGGGCACCGATTGGTTTTTCGGTCGACATGGTCCTCACTCCTGAACGATCGGGCAGGGGCCCCAGCAATGGGGGCGCCAGAAAGAACGCCCTCCCCCCCGTCAGGGGAAGGTGCGATTAAGGGCGGAAACTAATCTTTCAGTTAGGTTTGGTCAACAGAAACTGGCGAATAAATGATAAGATTTTTTTCAGTTCTCTTTCTGGATATTGCGTTAAATAAGAGGTATCTGAAATTTTATGGTGATGTAGCCATGTAAACTGTCTTCTTACGTAGTTACGGGTTGCTTGCTTGGTAGCTGCTATCGCGTCTTCCAGGGAACTTTCTCCGGCGAGATGGCGGGATAACTGTGGCACGCCAAAGGCCTTCATTGCCGGCAAGTCAGCGGCGAGATTGAGGTCGCGAATGCGGCGGACCTCATCGATGGCGCCATCATCAATCATGTGGTCGAACCGGTCATTACAGGCGGCATAAACGGCTTCGCGTGGCGGCATGACAACAACAGCCGCGTGCTGCCCCAGCGGCGCCTTGTTGACCGTATTTTCAATCTGCCATGCGGTCAGGGGTCGGCCCGTTGCCTGCGCGACTTCCCATGCACGCTTCAATCTCTGGGAGTCGGTCGCTGGGATGCGGGCGGCGGCTTCTGGATCCACAGCAACCAAGCGATCGCGAAACTCTTCGCCGCCTATCTGCGCATGGAGCGCAGCAGCTTCTTTCCTAATATTGTTAGGGATTTCAGGCAGGGGGGCTAAGCCCGAGGTCAGAACGTGAAGGTAGAGTCCGGTACCGCCGACAAATATGGGAAGAAGGCCTTTCGCACGGGTCTCTTCGATAGCGTTGGCGGCCATGCCCAACCAACGGCCAGCTGAGCAACGTTCGGCGGCATCAAGCACGCCGTATAGTTCATGCGGTATATGCAACGCGTCCTTAACGGAGGGTCTGGCGGTAAGAATGCTAAGGTCGTGGTAAACCTGCATGCTGTCGGCATTGATGATGGCGCCGTTGAAAGCCCTGGCGATCATCATTGCCAGGGCCGACTTGCCGCTTGCCGTTGGCCCAGCAATGATGATGGTCCGATCTGATGTATTGCTAACTGTTGATAGGGCTGAGCACATGAATCAACAAGCCGTCGGCCAGCTTGGGTTCAAACCAAGTGGATTTGGGTGGCATAATCTGGTTCGCATCGGCGATGGCCATGAGGTCTTGGAGCTGGGTTGGCCAAAGGCTGAAGGCAACTGCCATTTCGCCGCTATCCACTCGCGCGGAAAGACCCTCCAGGCCACGGGCCCCGCCGACGAAATCTATCCTTGTGTCTGTACGTGAATCGCCAATACCAAGGACTGGCTCGAGCAGGTGGTGGCTGAGCAATTCAATGTCGAGACGATCCAAGAGTGGGGTATTTTTAGGAACGCCGCCGCGAAGTTGGAGGCGATACCATTGACCGGGCAGATACATGCCAAATAGGCCGCGCGTTGTTGGTTGCACCGGCGCGGGCGCGGGATTCACCTCGAAGCGATCAGACAAAGCGGTAAGAAAGGCTACCGATGAGAGGCCACCGAGGTCTCGAATAACCCGATTGTAGTCGAGGATCGTCACTTCATCGTCGGGGAAACTGACGACGAGGAAGCGCTTGTGCGGACCTTGTTCCGGGCGACCTGCGGCAACCCGTGCCGCTGCGGCCGAACGATGATGTCCGTCAGCTATATAGACAGCTTCCATCCTATCAAAAATGGTCGTCAATTTAGAAACGTCGGCTGACCCTGAAATTGGCCATACTTCGTGACTAGTTCCCGCGACATCAGCGCGAAGCATCGGGGCGTCCTGACAGGCTCGGTCCGCAATCGTAGCAATTATCGGATCGGCGCGGTGAACTGCTAAGACCGGCCCGGTCTGGGCGTTGAGAGCCACCATATGGTTAACCCGGTCGGTTTCTTTATCTGGGCGGGTTAGCTCATGACGGCGTACCCGGTTGGAAAGGTAGTCGTCGATTGATGCTGTTGCGGCAATCCCGGTTTTCTTCTGGCTGCCTGATGTCATTCGATAGACGTAATAGGATGGTGTGGCGTCCTGGACCAATACACCGGCATTGGTCATGCGGCGCAGATTTTGCGCGCCTTTGGCATATACCGCCGGATCATGCACATCAGTTCCCTTGGGCATGTCGATCTCAGGCCGCGAAACATGAAGGAAGCTCCACGGCTTGCCGGTTGCAAGATCCAAGGCCTCGTCCGTCGTCATCACATCATAGGGAGGCGCAGCCACTTCGGCGGCATGCTCGGCGGCGGGTCGTAGCGCCGCAAATGGACCGTATATATGAGCACTATTTTGTAAGGACATATCCGTTGTCTTAGCGGCCTGATGCCTTGCCGTCACGTGGAAACGGGCTGGTTACGCTTCCTATGTCACGAAGCTATGAGCTCGGTTGTATAGGGTTTGCATTTTGCCCAAGTGGTTTCATCATTAATCAAATAGTTAATAATAAAACTGGTGATTTAAGCGCGACTTTCGCGGCCCTCGCTGACTTAACGCGCCGAAAATTCCGGCGTGCCTTCCCGAAGAGGGTGGCCATGCCCTGTGGGTCATCTATTGTGAGGTTGGCCGGCTCATGGCCTAAATTTGACAGCTAGGATATTGGCTCGTGTGGAGACTGATTTTACTCTGAAATTTTGGGACGGAAAGGGCTGGCACAATACATGCCATGGACTGGGACGGTTCCGTTCATTGCCTAGTTGGTTTCTCGGCTAGGGCTTAGACTCCCCTTCGGACATAATTGCGGCGCCCTACGGGGCGCCGCAATTTATTCTAAATTTACGTGTGGGGTCAGCCTTCCGAGGTAGGCAAAGCTACAAACCACAATCCTCTTTGGCCCTCCAGAAGCAACAGGACCGACTTACGCCCTGCATCTCGTGCCGTTTTGATCATGCTGATCACGTCTGCAACCGTGGACACTTCTTCTTGGCTAACCTCGACGATGACGTTGCCAGGAAGAATACCCTTTTTAGCGGCTGGACCATCTGTCGCCACAGCAGTCACGACGACGCCTTTGGTTTCCGCTTTAAGACTAAACTGTTCACGCAAGCGCGGTGTTAGCTTGGAAAGGGTTAGCCCCAGGGTGTCAATAGTTGGAATGGTTTGCTCCGCGGGCTCTTCCGTCGCGGCGGCGAGTTTTTCTTCTCCTTTACTTAATTCTCCGACGATGACCTTTAGCGATTTACGCTGATTATCCCGCCATAAAACCACTTCTACGAGTAGGCCGACTCGTGTTTCGGCGACGATGCGCGATAAATCGCGCACGTCTTTAACCTCTCGGCCATTAAACTCCAGGACTACGTCGCCGGCTTCGATTCCAGATTTTTCCGCGGGCCCATCCTTCATGACACTTATCACCAGCGCGCCTGGGGCTTCCTCCAGGCCGAGCGTTTCAGCGATTTCTTCCGTCACACCTTGAATGTGAACACCGAGCCAGCCACGTTTTACTTCGCCAAACTTGATCAACTGGTTAATGACTGGCTTGGCAGTGGTTGAGGGGATGGCAAAACCAATCCCAATGCTGCCGCCGGATGGGGAGTAGATGGCGGTGTTGATACCGATGACCTTGCCGTCGAGATTAAACATTGGGCCGCCTGAGTTACCCCGATTGATGGAGGCATCGGTCTGTAGAAAGTCATCATAGGGGCCAGCATTGATGTCCCTGCCGCGCGCCGAGATGATTCCGGCTGTGACTGTGCCCCCTAGACCAAAGGGGTTACCGATGGCAACGACCCAGTCACCAACACGGCTGGCATCAGAATCGCCAAAATTGACAATTGGTAATTTTATGGCACCGGGATCAATTTTTAGTACGGCAAGATCAGTTTTTGTGTCCCGCCCGACCAGGGTTGCGGGCAGGCGGGTATTATCTTGCAGAAGAACGGTGATTTCGTCCGAATCTTGGATGACATGATTGTTGGTGATGACATAACCGGAGGAATCAATGATGAACCCTGAGCCAAGGGACGTCGCTTTGCGTTGAGGCTGTTCCGGCTGGTTGCGATCGAAGAACTCTTTAAATTCTTCAAACGGTGATCCAGGGGGCAGTTGTGGCATTTCAACTCCACCGCCGCTAGAAACAGTCTGCGTTGTCGAAATATTGACCACCGCAGGTAACAATCGTTCAACGAGATTAGCGAATGTTTCCGGGGCGGTGCCGGGCGCTTCCGCTCCGATTACCGGCAGCGGCACCGCCAAGGCGCCAAAAACAATGACGGCAGCCAGAGCGCTGCCAAATAGCTGGCGAGCGTTGATCTGTCTGTTCCGCTTATACGGGTTGCTATTTTCGCTAGACAGCCGCGTGCGACTCACCTGCCAATCCTCCATAATCCTGACCATTGTCGTGTAGACGTTTATATTGCTTCTTTTTAGCCAATGTCGCCCGCCAATTTCCACTATTTGTTATTAAGCTATGGCGTGCAACGTATCCTGTCATTCAGTCGAAGTAAGAACTCAAGCCCCTTATCAACACCAATAATTTTTCTAAAGTGTCAATGTGTTGGAAGTATGGCGCCGTCGGCCGCGGTGCTTTTTAGATAGCAAACAGGGAACCGGTTTTTTAACCGCGAACTAGCCAAATTATGCCAACCCCCGCGGTGGCCGCGGCAATGCCGCCAATCCGCATATGGCTGTGTGGTTGCGCCATCATGTGCATCATCATTTTCTTCATTGGTGCTGGGAACAGGGCATATAGGGCACCCTCGATGGCCACCGCCAACCCAACAGCGGTCATGAATTCAGGCATGTTGTGCTCTCCGGCAACGGCCACCGACCTTTGCGATATATCTGGCCCGCCACTACTTGCTGCACAACCCGTTTTCTTAACCACCGTTTAGCGTGGGGCAAGAAATGGCCCTCATTTTATGTGCGGCGGCGGCTTTAGTGGCTAAAACGGGCTGTTCGCATATTTCGAGTGCAAGGAAGCTGGATCCCGCCCTGTTACCCGTGGTAGGCCTCCGGACGATCCTGTGCGCTGTCAACATATGGCAGGTGGGATGCTGGCGCAATGTCGCCACCAATCATGCAGACACGCATACTGTCCTGAAGATGGAGTTTTCATGGAATGACCGCGATAACCGAGGAACGCATTATCGAGGCTCTCAGGCATGTGCAGGATATCGATAAGGAATCTGATATCGTCAGTTTGGGAATGGTATCTGGACTACAGATTCGGGATGGTCACGTTGCCTTCGCGATTGACGTGGAAGCGGAGCGTGGGCCTCGTCTTGAACCACTTAGAAAAGCGGCTGAGAAAGCCGTTTGGGATCTTCCCGGCGTGATATCTGCAACCGTAACGTTGACGGCCGTACGAGCATCCCGCCCCGCGCCACAGGAGAAGGTAAAGGGGCGCGGCCAAACCCAGCAGGCGGAGCTATTGATGCCCGGCATCGGCGCCATCATTGCGGTAGCATCTGGAAAGGGTGGTGTTGGAAAATCAACAACGGCGGTCAACTTGGCGTTAGCCTTTAAGGCGCTTGGACGCAGCGTCGGTTTACTTGATGCCGACATTTACGGACCGTCCATGCCGCGGATGCTGGGTATTTCCGGAAAGCCAACTTCGCCGGATGGGAAGCGTCTGGCGCCGATGGAGAACTATGGCGTCAAGTGTATGTCCATCGGCTTTCTAGTGGATGAAGACACGCCGGTGATCTGGCGTGGACCTATGGTCATGCAGGCGCTTGAACAGATGATGCGCGACGTTAATTGGGGCGAATTGGATATCATGGTCGTCGATATGCCGCCGGGCACCGGCGACACGCAGCTGACAATGTCCCAGCGGGTGCCGCTCGCTGGCGCTGTTATTGTTTCAACGCCACAGGACATTGCGCTGGCTGATGCCCGTAAAGGCCTTAATATGTTTCGCCGCGTTGAGGTTCCTGTATTAGGCATAGTCGAGAATATGAGCTATTTTCTATGTCCCGATAATGGCAAGCGCTATGACATTTTTGGTCACGGAGGTGCCCGTCGCGAAGCGGAGCGGTCAGGCGTTCCCTTTCTTGGAGAGATTCCCCTCGATATGGAAATTCGTGAGACCTCCGACAGCGGGCGGCCTATTGTCGTCTCTGATCCTGACGGCGCTCATGCAAAGGCTTATCAGAGCATCTCTCGCCAAATATGGGAGCAGATTATTGCTAACCAAGGCGACAGTAATGGTCCACGTATCGTCATTCAGTAGCGTTCAAGGCTGGTTCAGCCTGGTCGGCCTAACGCGACCATAAGTTCGCGCCATTCGCGTTTGCTTAGGCCACTTGCTTCCTGATCCACGGGTTTGTCGTTGATCATCCGGCGGACGACCTCTAGTCCGCTTGCCGATAATGCCGCGCCACCTAGGCGGTAATCGAGGAAGGCTTCGTGGACGGCGGGGACCCAGCGTTTTACCGTATCCAGCATGACATCGGCATAGACGCGGATCTCATATTGCGCATGGGCGTCGGCGCGCAGAGAAAGAAAATGCAGGAGGTTGTTGAGGTCGATTTTCCAGTACCACTGGGTATAAGTATTAAGGGTCAAATTCATGCGCCCGAGTTCGCGCGCGAGTCCGCTCCGATCAGCATCCAGGGTATTTCCGTCAGCATCTTCGTTGAGCATTTCCTGATAGTGGTCGTAGCAACGCTCCGAATCTTCGCGAAGCAGGGATAGCACGCGCTCTGCTTCCTCACCGTGCAGAATATCTGCCCGTCCTTGCCGGTTGGTGGTGGCCTGAGCTCCCAGGTGTTCTGGCTCTGGGATGTAATATTCTCGGTCAAGGATGGAATAACGGGCGGAATACTCGTTTACATTAGCGGTGCGGTGGCGGATCCACTGACGCGCGACAAAGATCGGTAGTTTTACGTGGTACTTGATCTCGCACATTTCTAACGGCGTCGTGTGGTGGTGCCTCATGAGGTAGCGGATTAGGCTTGCATCATCCCGCGCTTGCCGAGTTCCTTTCCCGTATGAGACCCGGGCTGCCTGGACGATAGCGCCATCGTCGCCCATGTAGTCAATAACCCGGACAAAGCCGTGATCGAGAACAGGAATAAGTGTGTAAAGAATTTCTTCGAGTTCAGGCGAGACGGGACGCCGGGTGGAGGCCTGGCTTTCCCGAACCGCCGCAATCTCGTCCAGTTGCGTCTGTGTAACCGCCATCGTCCGCGTCCTCGATAGAGGGCTGCCCAAATACAGGGGTAGCCGATTCGCACTGCTTAGAACTCTAGTCGCTGACTTGCAGGGATCAAGGCCGCTTGATGGTATGATTTTGATGCCCGCGATGTTCACCTTGCGGGATTAATGGTGCGGAATGTTGGGCGGACCATTCCATCCCCTTTGCATCGGCGGGCGGTTGACCCTATATTTGGACTGCCGGTTTACCGGCTATGGTGATAAACGCCGTTCGGAATAAGCATTGCGGACCCGGGGGCAGTGCCCGGCGCCTCCACCAAATTCCACGGCATGCGAAAGTCATTTGCATGCTGTGCTTATGGGGGCGAAACAGGATCGACGCGTGCGGTAAAGGTGCGGTTTTTGCTCGGTATGGTACCACCGTCATCGGGCTAATCTTACAAATGCCAATGATAACGAGGCATTTGCTGTAGCCGCATAGTGCTACAACGGGGTTCGGGGGGCACCTGGCAACAGAAGCCCCCCACTTTGGCCCGGCATACGCCAGGCCCGCGTTGGCAAGAAAGGGAGGTTTCGCCCGAAGATGGAAGCGTCACCCCTTCAGTACGACTTGTGGGTCGAACAAGCGCTACGCGACGTCGTTCGACGCGCTTTGACCTATGTCGCTAAGCGTGGTCTTCCCGGTGATCATCACCTTTACCTGACAGTTAAGGCGAGAGCCCCCGGTGTCGAAATGCCCGCAGCCCTGCGTAGCCAATATCCGGAAGAAATAACCATCGTTCTGCAGAACCAATTCTGGGACTTGTCCGTTCAAAAAGAATTTTTCGAAGTCACGCTTAGTTTCGGCGGCGTGCGGAGCAAGCTTCATGTTCCCTATTGCGCGCTGACCGCCTTTGCCGATCCCGCCATAAATTTTGGCCTTCAAATGAAGCCTTTTGCTCCGACCCCAGCCTTGGATAGCAGCAAGGGTGTGACTGTTGTGGGCTCTAGCCTCCAAGGCATATTGCCAGCGGCATCGCAATCGCCTGAACGGGATCTAGCGGCTGATAACGGAAGCGGGGATGGCACCACGGGAGAGATCGTCGCTTTGGATGCTTTTCGCAAAAAATAGACATGGTAGCCCCGTGTAAGAGCGCTTTTTAGGTCCGCATACAACGGTTGCTGGGCCTTTCTTCGAATCCGGAATAAGGATGAGGACCATGAGGGAATTAGCTTACTATGAACTGTTCCCATTGGGCGATGATTCGACACCCTATCGCAAGCTGAGCAGTGATCACGTGGAAACCCTGGATGTCGCTGGGCGTAGAGTACTTCACGTCGAGCCTGCGGGGCTAACGCTGTTGGCGGATCAGGCGATGCGCGATATCAGCCATTTTTTACGACCTGACCACCTGGCGCAACTGGCTAAAATTCTCGATGACCCTGAGGCTTCGGACAACGATTGCTTCGTCGCGACCGAGCTCTTAAGAAACGCCAACATCGCGGCGGGCGGTGTGTTGCCAATGTGTCAGGACACGGGTACCGCCATCGTTATGGGCAAGAAGGGCCAGTATGTTTGGACTGACGGTAATGACGAAGCGGCGTTATCAGCCGGTATCCTCAATGCCTATACCCAGACCAATTTGCGTTACAGCCAACTTGCGCCACTCAACATGTATGACGAGGTCAATACAGGTAATAATCTGCCGGCACAGATTGATCTCATGGCTGTTGCCGGTGACAGCTACAAATTCCAGTTCGTTGCTAAAGGTGGCGGTTCCGCCAACAAGACGTATCTATTCCAAGAAACCAAGGCGTTGTTAAATCCGAAAAGCTTGGTTGGGTTCATCGATGAGAAATTGCGTTCCATCGGTACGGCTGCCTGTCCTCCCTATCACCTCGCCCTCGTCATCGGCGGGCTATCCGCTGAGATGGTTTTGAAAACCGTTAAATTGGCTAGCACCCATTACCTCGATAATTTGCCAACAAAGGGCAGCAAGGGCGCGCATGCGTTCCGTGATCTGGAGGCAGAGGAAATGGTTTTGCAGATGTCCCGTGAGATTGGCATTGGGGCTCAATTTGGAGGCAAGTACTTCTGCCATGATGTCCGGGTCATCCGCCTACCTCGTCATGGGGCCTCTTGCCCTGTAGGGCTTGGGGTTTCTTGCTCTGCTGATCGTCAAGCGCTTGGGAAGATTACCGCCGACGGTATTTATTTAGAGGAATTGGAGCGCAACCCCGCGCGCTTCATGCCTGACGTGACAAACGTCGAGCTTCCTGCCGAAACCGTGGAGATCGACTTGTCGAAGCCGATGGCAGAGACGCTAGCAACCTTAACCCGCTACCCCGTCGCGACCCGTGTCTCGCTCAGCGGGCCGATGATCGTTGCCCGTGACATTGTCCACGCTAAACTTAAGGACCGTTTGGATTCGGGGAAAGGACTGCCCCAGTATTTTAAAGACCACTGTGTTTATTATGCCGGCCCGGCCAAGACCCCGGAGGGTATGGCTACGGGGTCGTTCGGGCCGACAACGGCGGGCCGCATGGACTCATACGTCGAACAATTCCAGGCTGCGGGCGGGAGTATGATCATGCTGGCCAAAGGTAACCGGTCGCGTCAGGTGACAGAGGCGTGTCGCAAGCACGGCGGTTTCTATCTGGGTTCTATCGGCGGTCCGGCGGCGCGCCTCGCCCAGGATTGTATCAAGCGCGTCGAAGTTCTCGAATACGCGGAGCTCGGTATGGAAGCGGTTTGGAAGATTGATATCAATGACTTCCCCGCCTTCATCGTCGTCGACGACAAAGGCAACGATTTCTTTGCCAAGTTCACGACCGCAAAGGCGGCATTATCTGGTGTGTGAGCTTCCAGCCCTGAGGTTTGATGGAGACCCAGGCTCGTCCACGATCATTGTTCTTGCCCATGGCGCCGGTGCGCCCATGGATAGCGCCTATATGCAGTGGTTAGCCGAAGGGTTTTCGGGGCAGGGGTTAAGGGTCGCACGATTCGAATTTCCCTACATGGCTAAACGTAGGAGCGACGGCCGTAACTCGCTACCTGACCGATTGCCTGTTCTTGTGGCGACATGGCTGTCGGTCATTAATGCTTTGAATGGTCCGCGGCTGGTGATCGGTGGCAAGTCCATGGGGGGGCGTGTGGCGAGTATTGTAGCGGCGGATATGGATGCGGATGTTGGGCCGGTGCGCGGTGTGGTGTGTCTTGGTTACCCTTTCCATGCACCCGGACGAGAAGCCAGGCCCAACCGGCTCGAACACCTTGCCTCGATGGCGATCCCAACCTTAATCCTGCAAGGCAATCGCGATCCATTTGGCGGGCGTGAAGACGTGTCTGAATATGAGTTGTCTGCGGCGGTCCGGATTCACTGGATTGAGGATGGCGATCACGATATGAAACCGCGTCGTGCCTCGGGCCGCGACTGGAATCAGAACCGGAAAGAGGCAATGGACGCATTGCTCGGCTTCGTTGCAGACCTCTAGGGTTCATTGGCGTAAGGCCCTATTGCATTTACCCTTCGTAGTCCCCGGACGGGACGTACGGCAAACGCTAAGCGGCCTGATGTCAACCCCTGCGCTTGCAATGATCAGTCGATGTAAGGCTCAAGAATAAGGGTTGGCAACGAGCCACTAAAAATAGGTGGAAGCTATTATACGTCGTCGATTGGAGGCACTATGTTTTTATCTCCGCCCCCCCCTGCGGTTTAAGTTTAATACGCTTGGCAATTGATCAAGTCTGTTAACGATGCATTAAGCTATTGATTATAATAATTCCATGGTAGATTCGATGATTTAGAGTCCTATTTGCTACTTTAGTGTGGATAGGATGTATCAGGATATATGATATTCTGGTCAATTTGCGGCGATTGAGGGTGTCGGGCACAATTTTCTATCTCATAACAATTTGTTTTGGTGTTATAAAGTACGAACATTAATCGCCGGCAGTGAAATGCTGCATTGCAATAAAATGTGTTGCAATGCAGCGGATCTTGACGGTAGGGTATTTTCCCCTTGCGCAGTTGCAAGGGTTGTCTTGTTTCGTGAGAGTGACTGATATGTCTTCCGATTTGATCCAATTTCTTGCGGCTTCGGCCGAAGAACTTATTTTGCAGGCTGGCGGTCTGCATGCAGATAACTGTGCTGGAAAGCTGGCCGAAGCTAGTGAGATGCTGAGCTTAGCAGCTTGTCTTGTGCGTCGTTCAGGGCACGAGACTGAAATGCTTCTGGAGGCGGCATGATGGCGTCTCGTGCATCGGAAGCGAAGAAGCCAGTATCCGACCGTACACATGAGAGCAAAACGCGCCCATGTTTGATGTGCGGAACACGCTTCACGTCAAGCCACTATGGCGAACGTGTCTGCTCTAATTGCAAGACCACGGCCGCTTGGCGTGAAGGCGCCGGGGCTGCATAAGCCTTCGCAGGTTCTTGCTACCTTCTTGTCTGATTGTTTACAGCGGGATGGCTGCCTGTTTTATTGTGGGCGTCTAGGCAGGTTCTTGCGCCCACTACTAACGCTGGGGTAAGAGGGTCTATAAAAGCAATCATACGGAGACGTCCAATGGCGACAAAGACCGCCGCGAAGAAGGCGCCCGCGCGCCGTTCGGTGTCGGCTAAAAAGCCTCAATGGCAGGAATCGGTGTATCGGATGTTGCGAGATGCCGGTATCTCTCAATTTTCTTATGTGCCGGATGCTGGCCATCTTCACCTTATTGATCGATCTCTGGCTGATCCAGAAGTTCATTCGGTGGCCTTGACTACCGAGGAAGAAGGGGTTGCGCTTTCTGCGGGGGCGCACTTGGGGGGGGAGAAGAGTGTCGTTCTAATGCAGAGCAGTGGTGTCGGGAACATAATTAATATGTTGTCGCTGAGCGAGTACTGTAAGTTCCCGCTATTGATTCTTGTCAGCATGCGTGGCGACTACGGTGAGGGAAATCCCTGGCAGTATGCCATGGGGCGCGGCGCCCAGACGGTGTTGGAAGCAATGGGCGTTCAAGTCCTCACGGCCGATGATCCTGAAGACGCCATCCAGACAGTGGCGGCAGCCCTGACGATGGTAAATCAGTCCGGCATGCAGGTTGCTGTTCTGCTCACCCAGCGCCTTCTCGTCGCCAAATCTTTCGCATAGGGGAGGCAATTAGAATGGCCAAAAAATCCACGGCGAATGCACCCCGCAAGACAGCTGCCAAGCCCGGCATGCTAGGAGCTGGCGGGAGGGCTACTGGTAAAGAGTCAACTGGCCATATGGAGCGGCGAGCCGCTTGTAAGGTGCTTGTCGGCAATCCGG